>NZ_JAVJUO010000104.1:0-4349 GCF_040220555.1 Coleofasciculus sp. C1-SOL-03 | reverse complement strand
TTTAATCTGGCTGTACAGCTTGGTATTTGGGCGGAACTTGATGGTACAGGGAAAGGGTTTTGACTCCAGTGCAGGATTTACGCTTCCTAATGGTGCAATGCGATTCTCCTACGGAGACGCTTCACGAACGCCTGATGCATCTTGGATTGAAACAGAACGATGGAATGCTCTAACTGAGGAGGAAAAAGCATCCTTTGCGCCGATTTGCCCTGATTTTGTGATTGAGTTACGCTCGGCGAGTGATACTTTAAGTAGTTTGAAAAAGAAGATGCAGGAATACATAGAGAATGGTGTATCTCTCGGCTGGTTGATTGACCGCAAAAATCGCACTGTTTATGTCTATCGCCCAAATCAAGAGGTTCAAATTTTGGAGAACCCGGAGCAGGTTAGTGGTGATCCAGAGTTACTCGGTTTCAGATTGCTGATGGCAAAGATTTGGTGATTTGGGTTAAGTCTTGTCATCTTCTGGTTTTTCCAGTAATAAATCAATATCTCCAAACATCCCGGTTATATAGGATTCCAGCACTTCTCTTCCCTCAGCATTGGGACAAATTTTTATAGCTTCTAAGGCTTGTTCCCGTTCTTTTAGAGCCGCCCATATCAAGAATCTTTTCGTGTCAATGTGGTCTAATATTTCTTGTATTCTTTCTGCATGAGTAGCAATTTCATTATCGCTCACTATAGACATGAGTTCTTCACGTTCAGGATGGTTAGATTGCAACCCATAGAGTAAAGGAAGAGTAATTTTTCCTTGCTTCAAGTCGGTAATTCCATCAGGTTGCCAAATCGATTCCATATCATTGAGAATTTGTATAGCCAGCCCTAGGTGATGACCGAAAACGCCACAAGCCTGAATCAGTTCAGAGTTATCTGTACCTACCATAGCACCAGTTGCACAAGCCATAGCTGATGCAGAAGCTGTTTTCATTTGTATGGATAACCAGTAGTCATCAATTGTCTGAGTGACTCCGGCTAAATCTTTATCTTGACCTGCTGCTATCCGTAAACAAGTATCAAGATAGCATTGATTAATGCTCTTAAATACCTCTAATTGAAGAGGTGCCTTGCTCAATATTTCAAAGCAAATAATATTTACAGCACAAGCGAAGTTCCAAGCCCTTGCTGTTCCCACTTTCTCCCATAATTTATCGGCTCTATCTCGGTCTTCTAAATCATCCAAGATTCGTAAACAGGCTCCAAAAGCTAGAAGTGCGGCGGAAATATGAATAGCATTTTTGGGATTGCCATTAACAGCTTGGCAGGAGGCTAATGGCAACATAGCCTCAGGACTCATTGCTCCTTCTAAAAACCCTTTTAGGACGTACCTCAATTCAGACCAATAATTCGGAATTGAGTTTTTAAGAACTTCTCTAACTTCAGGATATAACTCTTTTAAAGAGTCCATGGTAATAGGTGTCAAGCAAATAATAAATGGTTATTGGGTCTACGACGCTATAGCTATGATCAAAGTGGACTTTTTTCCTTCCAAAAGGTGATGATTAATTGACTTATTGAGATGAGCGCAGATCCAGGTTGATGCGGATGCCATAATGGTAAGGTTGTCCACTTGAAATCTCTGCTTTGCCATCAACAAGGCGCTGGCGAACACCTGACTTAATCGTGAGTCCAGGTCTTTGAAGGTAAGTATCAAAAACATTAGTTGCATGGTCAGCAGAGTGATCACTGAACTCTTTAAGAAGAAGCTTAGGAGTAGCTTGAGCCAAGAGGGGTTCAATAGAACCCACTGGATGGACAGCCGGATGCCCTCCCTCTCGAATTGCTTCAGTTTGAGATAGAGAACGACCGATGGAGACACTGTGAAAGACTCCCACTTCTCCTACTGCTTGAACTTGCCAGGGGGGTACTTCAAAAGCCATGTAGTAGAATGCAGTCTTCGGTTCGTCCCAAGTGATAGTCATTCCACCACGGCGATAGGAATCCTGAACATCGTCGGACACAAGACTTTTATGGAGTTTAATGTATGGTGTTAAGTCTTGAGCAAACCAACCACCTAAAAGATGTCCAAGTTCGTCGGAGATACGTTTAGCAAGATCTGGGTCAGTTATTTCCTCTCCATCAATACTTGATACCATTAAACCGACACCTTTGAGGAGGCTATCTATCGATGGTAAGTTGATAGCAGCAGTGGTTTGTGCCTCTGAGAAGGGAAAAATTCCAATGATGCTCTCTTTGTTTATGCGGTCTGTTAGAGGTAGAGGTTGCAACGAAGGAAAGGAATTGCTGTTTTTTGCAAACACGTTGTAACCTCCTACCAAGAAAATAGTTAATAAAGCAATTAGTACCCAGCGCATGGTTTATTTTTTAACTTCAAGGTTTAAAGAAGACGTATGAGCAAACCCAGATCCGGCGTTAACGTTAATCCCAAGGGTAAACATACCGTCAGCAGTCGGTGTGCCACTGATTACACCTGTAGCAGGGTTGAGACTTAAACCTGTCGGTAGAGAGCCACTTGCCAAACTCCACATCACAGGCACCTCTACAGGTGATGGCGCTCCTGATGGTACTTGAACAGGGTAAACATCATTGAAGTCTGTTGATGTAATCTGTGAATCATAATCTCGAATCGTGACCTGCACTGTATGATCTTTTCGCGGGATGACTTGATTGTAGGCTTGACCTTTCTTTGCCTCAGGCAATCCGGCTGAGTTAAGTTCCACTAGATGGACAATCTTGCCATCATGTACCGCCTGGGCATCAATCCCAACCCGATCTAGGGCGGCATCTTGCAGGGTTCCCTCAATCCGTGAGATAACGTGGTAGTTAAATGACCAGTCACCTGGGTTAACATGAACAAGATTTGTGTAGCTTCCGCCCAGAGTCACCCAAACGTTTTTACCCAAAGACTGAAAGCCTCCCCAGAACATCACAGCATTGGCATTCAACCCTACAGAGCGAGCAAGAAGTGTTAACAGGTTACCAAAATCAGTACAAATTCCCACACCATCGTTGAAGACTGTCAATGGATCAGCGTTGATCGGATCGGCAGGATTGTAAGCGATAGAGCCATGTAACCCAGAACGGATTGCTGCGGCTACATCACTAGCACCAGCGGCGTAGCCTGTTGCCTGAGCCACCGCAAAATTATATAGAGGACTGGCGAGGGGAGTATTGTGAACCCAATAAATTGGATGAGCTCCCGTTGTGCCAATTGGCGTCCATGTGGTGCCATCTGCTGAGCCTTCCCATTCAAGGTTATAGGTGCTTGACCGAACCTCAGTGGAGTCTGTAAGTCCAGTTAAGGTAAGACCTGCGACATCGATAATACCGCCACTGGGGGCAATACCTGTCTTGGTTCCCCGAATAGCTCCACCTTCCTTGACACGCACAGATGCTGAAGCAGGAACAGAAGATCCAGACAAATCTTTTCCTAGTTTAAACTGGGCATTGATAACTGGATTTGTACTCTTAGTGTAGGCAACAGCATGATCGGTAGAACTTGGAGTCCAAGTTGCATTAGCTTTAGGGTCACTTCCATAAGCAGTCAGAGCGTGACTTCCTGTAAACTCAACCTTCTCTGCCGAAGTTTGACTTGGGGTTGAGTTACCACCACAACGCCTTATTTGTGAGCTAGTGTCTTTCTGCTGAATATCTACAGACTCATCTGACTCTAAAACCTGCTGCTGAGAAGCGGCAATCTTATCAGCCGGATTTTCTCGTTGAAACTGAAGAATCTCCTTGCGGTAAACCGAGGAATCATGACTAGCAGTTCCTCTCAAGGATTGCAGATGACTCAATACATTACTCTTAGGTGCTACCCCTTCCAAAATCGGTATTTCTTTTAAACTGATGCTTTGATTCTGGAGTGGTTGATTCTGTTGCTGCACTGCACCTGTTTGCTGTACCACATGAGTCAACTCATGCGCCGTCAACTCATTATTCCCCGGCGACTTCCCCGCCCCAAAATAAACATCACTCCCATGAGTAAACGCCTGAGCGCCCAACTCCTGATTCATCTGCACCGCTTCACCACCCGTATGCACCCGCACTCCACTAAAATCAGCTCCAAAGCGCGGCTCCATAAATCCTCTCACGTTCTCGGATAATGGAGAACCTCCACCCTTAGATGCATTTAAACGACTCTCTAAATCCCCAGAGGCTTGATTTCCATCGATTTGATTTGCCTGTTGTATCATCTGGCGCATCTGCACACGCGGATCAATTTGCCTGTGTACCACAGGTGTAATTGATTGCGCTCTTTGCCAGATCTGATGGGGGTGATGGGGGTGATTGGTGTCCAACTGACGCTGAACGGACGCTGAACTATCAGGAGGCGCTGACATGGACATTACCTGTAGAGACGTTGCATGCAACGTCTCTACAAGGTCAGC
>NZ_JAVJUO010000103.1:0-9405 GCF_040220555.1 Coleofasciculus sp. C1-SOL-03 | reverse complement strand
TTGATGTCTCGCCTTTCGTTGATAGTTCCGACAGTGCCAAAAACTAGCGTTCATTCTTGGGTGTCATGACCAAAAAAGCGTAGCCAACCTTGCCAGATGGTAGGTTACTCTTTTTTACGGCTGAGTCTGCACGCTCACCCCGCCTACCCAAAATGCTTAGTTTTGGGTAGGTATGGGTAGACATTTACGAGCGGTTAGTTAGACTGACACCCAAAGTGAAAGTGGTTGGTCTTTGGGCAATTACATCAATGATATAGTTGCCCCCTTGAGGCAATTGTGCCTGCCAAAAGTTGATGTTTGAGGCATCTTCAATTAACTGACCATTAGGATTGCGGATATTTAAGGTGACATCACCTTGAATCACTTCTACCGCTAGTTGCTGATCGGATTCTACATTGACACGATACCGTTTTATCCGTTGGGGTCTGGTTTGACCTTGAAACTGAATTGCCTGTTCTCCTTCAGGAATGATCAGCCGTTCGGTTTCGTAAGTGGGAGAGGGAGAGGGGGATGGAGATGGGGATGGGGATGGAGATGGAGATGGAGATGGGGATGGAGATGGAGATGGAGACGGAGATGGACTTTCCGTTGGCGAAGGTGTGGGTTCGGGAGCTTCCGTTAAGTCTAAATTGAGTTGGTACTCAGTTTCTGGAAGTTCCGGAATTAAACTTAATTGAATCGTGTATTCTCCGGTATAGGGAAGTTGACCGCGCCATTGCTGCACCCGTGTCGCGCGATCGCCTACGGGTTGCTCGTCGGGTCCAAGGACAGTCATATATACCCCTTCTGTGGGAATAAACGCCTCCAACGTCTGGTCTTGTTCCGCCTGAATCTGGTATTTAACAATAGTATTCGGCTGTAATGAGCTTTCGATAGACAGTTCTCTACCGGGAGACAGCGCCAGAGTCCGACTAGAGACTCGGGGTTCGGTGGGAGTGGGTGAAGGGGAGGGAGATTCAGTTTCGGTGGGCAAAGGAGAGGGAGACTCCACAATGGTTTCTGGGGGAGTTGGTTCCTGTCTTAGTCGATTAGCAATTGCCCAAGAACCCACCCCGGCAATTATGGCTAATACAGCACCAATTGCCACAACCATCCCAGGCTTTTCCCAAATCGAGTCGTTACTGGGTTCAGGAATCACAGGTTCGGATTGCGCGGCTGGTCTCGCGGGTGGTGTCTGCGGTTCCGGACGTCGTCCTACGGCTACCGTTGCCATACCGGAAACGTTGGCGTCTGGTTGTGGCGTAGAGGCGGCTGGAGGGGGTGGAGATTGCAGCGCTTGGAGTACATCGGTTGCAGATGGATAGCGATCGCCTGGTCTGTAACTTAGCATCCGGTTCAGAATCCGGGCAAATTCATCACTCACTGTCACCCATCGTTGCCAGTTCCAGGTTAACTGGGTATTATCCAGTAACTCCCTGGGTTCTTTGCCTGTCAGTAGCACCACGCCAGTAACCGCGAGGGAGAAAAGGTCACTACTGGGATAGGATTTTCCAGTTTGAATTTGTTCGCTGGGAGCATAACCCAGTTTGCCAACCGTTGTGGCTGGGGTTGCCATATCCGGCGATTGTAAACGGGTAGCGAGTTCCTTGACCACACCAAAGTCAATTAATACTGGGAGTTGGTCGCCTTGGCGCAGAATAATATTATCGGGAGTAATATCGCGGTGGATGATCCCCTTACTGTGAATATGTTCTAATACGGGCAATAATTGCTGGAGTAGCTGTTTAACTTCGGCTTCGGAGAAGACGGGGTTCCCCATGGGTGTATTTTGAGGCGGTGTGGGAATCCCTACGGCTTCCGTTCCGGGTGTGGGATTGCCAGCTAGCTGTTCTAGGCGCTCATTGAGTAACTCGCGATAGGTTTTCCCCTCAACGTAGTCTTGTGCCAAGAACAACCGCCCATCCTGCTCAAACGTGGCTCGAAATTGCGGGACTTGCGGGTGTTTAATTTGATAGAGGGTGGTTGCCTCCCGTTGGAACAGTTCTTTGGATTTCTCCAAGGTATAGGCTTCAGTCTGAGGCGGAATCAATTCTTTGAGTACACAAAGTTCTTTAAACCGATTCAGGTCTTCCGCCAGGTAAGTGCGACCGAATCCCCCTTGACCCAGAACCCGGATCAAGTGGTAACGGGCTTGCAGAATAGTTCCAGAGGCGATCGGTTGTTCCATGAGCTTGTGAATTGGAGGTTAGGGGAAAACAGGAAGGATGGTCTACCCGTCTAAATTTTATGAGAAGACGGTCACTTCCTGGCATTTATTACATTTATTTTATCTGTGGCTGTTGAGGAAACCCTCACTTAGCTAGAGTGGGTGGACACAATTCAAGTTAACGATGGAGAACTCGCTCCCGAAAAGAAGCAAGCTACGTTTATGTAAGGGTTTGATATTCAGCAGCCCCTACTTAACAGGGCTTGGCTCCTACTCAATCTGAAGGAACTCAGCCATGTTTACATTTCTTAACCTTTTTAGGCGAAAATTATATCCAAGTATCTCGTTGAGTTGGTTTGTTCCGCCTCTGGCTTGGGACTGATTTATTGCCTTTTGACTCCCGACTTCCTTTAAAAAAAATAATTATTTAGCCTGTTTGATATGATTTTGATTAATAATTGGATAGTTCAATCAATTCGATGGGAAAACTATTGTCTCAATTGGATAGAATAACTAACTTGGGTGTCATCTCCGCACGGCAAAACTAAAACCAGTGGTATCTTTGAGCTGGGGGCAAGACTTACGATCGCCCGATTTGTCAATTTATGAGAAATACTAGAACCATAGACAACAGCAAATGTTAAGATTGCCTTGAAATGAGCTTCGAGGGTCTGCTGTGAGCCGTTCTGCAACGTTAACGCTTCAGCCTACGCTGCCGCTAATCGCGGATAATAATCGTCTCCGACTGTTTTCTGGGTCTGCTAATGTTCCACTAGCACAAGAAGTTGCTCGCTATTTGGGCATGGACATCGGACCAATGGTTCGCAAACGATTTGCCGATGGCGAGTTATACATCCAAATTCAAGAATCCATTCGTGGGTGCGACGTTTACCTAATTCAGCCGAGTTGCCATCCGGTAAACGATAACCTGATGGAATTGCTGATTATGATTGATGCCTGTCGGCGAGCATCCGCACGGCAGATTACTGCTGTTATTCCATACTACGGTTATGCCAGAGCCGATCGCAAAACCGCCGGACGAGAGTCAATTACGGCTAAGTTAGTGGCAAATTTGATTACCGAGGCGGGCGCAAATCGGGTATTAGCCATGGATTTACACTCTGCCCAAATCCAAGGGTATTTTGATATTCCCTTCGATCATGTCTACGGTTCCCCAGTGATCTTGGACTATCTGGCAAGCAAGCAATTCCCTGATCTGGTGGTTGTGTCCCCCGACGTGGGTGGCGTCGCTAGAGCCAGAGCGTTTGCCAAAAAGCTGGATGATGCGCCCTTAGCCATTATTGACAAGCGACGACAAGCCCATAATGTGGCAGAAGTGATGAATGTGATTGGAGATGTCAAGGGCAAAACGGCTGTTTTAGTCGATGACATGATTGACACGGCGGGGACGATTTCGGCAGGTGCCAAGATTCTGCGTCAAGAGGGAGCCAGACAAGTCTATGCTTGTGCAACTCATGCTGTCTTCTCGCCACCTGCGATTGAACGCCTCTCCAGTGGAATCTTTGAAGAAGTGATTGTCACCAATACGATTCCAGTTGCCCAAGATAATCATTTTGAGCAACTGACTATGCTTTCTGTCGCCAACTTGTTGGGAGAAACCATCTGGCGCATTCATGAAGACAGTTCAGTCAGCAGTATGTTTCGGTGAAACAAGCCAGAGTGCAGGGAGACAAGAAGAGATGTGTTGACGTTTCATGAACCGCGCCTTACTTGGTGAAGACGCAGATTGCCAGAGATAACCTGGCAGTAGAGACGCGCCATGGCGCGTCTCTACATGAATAGGGCATGATATAACGCACCTTTACCCTGAAGTTTTATCTTTTGCCGTTTTATGTTTTACTTAACGCTAAGACTTTCTCAAGTAAAATATCGGGTACAGTAAAGGTTTTTCCCCGTTCCCAAGGTCCGGCAATGATTTCTAAATAGGGCTTTTCCTGCAACACGTCTAACCGCTCATCTAAAACACTGTGAATGACGGCTAAGGGTTTGAGTCCGCCTCGTTTTCTACAAAAATTGTGCCATTCGGGAATATCGTCGGGCTGAGAACTGATAATAATGTAATGGGTGCAACGGTGCAACAGGATGATGTCGTCGGGTTTTGGCTTTCCTCCAAAATCCACTAAAACCAATTCCATGTCTTGACGAATATTGCTCACGGCGTCGCCATGAAAAAGGAAAAAACGGTCGCTTTTTTCTGCCCGATAACGCCGATTTAATTCGTCGGCTAAGGGTCGATTTTTCATCTGAGCATACCAATTTCCTTCGCCATCCCACTGCGCTCGATGTAGGTGAATTTGTTTGTCGGGTACGCTTTGGTTGAGGGTATAGTCTAGGGCATGACAGAGGACGCTTTTGCCGCTATTGGGGGAACCGCCAATTAGGATGGCTGCACATTGGTCGTGATTCATGAGTCTGTAACAATCCCCTGGAACCATGGCAGAATGGCGACTGGCGACGACGACGAATCCACCGAGAAGAATGTTATAGCAACCTAACCAAGGGGCAGATTGACAACGTTTAATCAGGTGACTATAGAGCCAAGTTGGTGCTGAACCCCAGAGGACTATTCCTTGATTGAAGTCTAAGTTTTTGGGCAGTTCGAGATGGCTTAAGGTAGATGGCTGAAGTTCACCACAAATGTCGATTTCTAAACATTGATAATGTTGACCTTGGGGAGAGTGGATTTGGGTAACAAAAAGTTGGAGTTGATGACGAATAGAAGTAACCATGGTAACGTCAAAGAGTGTCGGGTGTAATGCTTCTAAATAAGAACCGCTATAGATTTATCTATGGGGTATTCGCTTCGCTCAAGGGCATATTTTTACTTTTATCTTTTTACCCTTTACTTGGGTCTAGGGTATACTTTTTACTGACTTGATGTGTTATATCATGTCCGCCTGAACAGTCATTATTCCCTTTCGCCTTGCAACCTTCCTCCTTTCCTTGGAGCCTTCTGCCTTCTGCCTTCTGCCCTCTGCCTTGTCTCCACCGATAGTGTAAGTATTCCACCGGACATGATATTAGGGCAGAGTCAGTTTGAGGACTTGACCGACAGCTACTCCTTTGTGATGACTTTCGACAACGACAGCGCCTTCTAAACGGGGGTCGAAACAGCCTACCCAGGCGGTAGCATGACATTTGTGGACGAGGTAGCTATATAACCAGATGGGTCCTCTGCCTTCGATGACGACGCCTTGACTAGACTGGATATTGGCGGGGAGTTCTAATCCTTTTAAGTCCTGTGGCTCGATGATACCATCAGGACTGGTGAGGCGAATTCGCAGGTGTTGGTAGGCGAGTCCGTTCTCGGTTTGATGGGAATAGAGGTCTAATTGAATTGGTGACATTGGTGTTCGTTCAAAACTGTAGGTTCAACCGTTGTTTGAGGTTGTGCTGCTACTTTAACACCCTTATGGAAGAGGTTGTTTCCAACTTATGTTTAACCACCCACCCACTCTAGAACTGCTGCAATGGTTAACACGGGGTTCCCTGAAGCAAAACTTAGCCAGGGCGGTGCGCCTGTGGGTGTGGCTGCGTTTGCTTTATGGTCAGGAGGGGGAACGGTTGGAGTTGCCCGAACCGTTTACTTATGCTAAGTGGCGGGATGTGTTTTTTACGGAGAGTCATCCGAAAGGGGAAAAGGTTCTCTATCATGCGGATTCCCGATGTCCCTGTCGGAAAACGGCAGCAAGTTGGCTATTTGCGGAGGGGACGGGGGTGGAGAAGCCAACGTGGATACGGATGATTGTGCGCCATACGGATTGGCGTCGGGATGCGGTTGAGGATTGGCTGAATCAACCGTTGTTTTCTCTGACTCGGCGTATGTTGGCGGGGGATTTACAAGCCTTGACTCAGTTGGGATGGTTGAGGTATCGAGGGCGACGATATTGGCGGGTGCAGCGGTTTCCTAGTTTCTCGATGGCGACATCGAATCAGGGTTCGGCGGAGGATTATAATTTTTTGCCTCCGGATTTAGGGTTAATGGCTTGGAATCACCGCCAACAGGTGAATGGGGTGCAGCGGTTTTTTCTCCATGTGGATTATGTGGTGCCTCGGAGGTTGTTGGATAAAGTGGAGGATTTGCAGGATCAATTGAAGCAGTTGTGGGCGAAAACGCCGATACCGCCTGTGCTTTTACGGTATAGAAGTGCCAAGTTGGATGGGGAGGTGGATTGTGTGGTTTATCCGGTTTGTATCTATTATGTGCAACGGGCAATTTATTTGTGCGCTTGGGGGCGTGATCCTTATGGGGCGATGAATTGGTGTAATTATCGCTTAGACCGAATTGAGGTGATTGTGCCGTTGGAGTGGCAGGATGGACGGGTTCCGGAGTCGTTAGGACAACGGTATCAGCAGCAGGATTTACCGACTCCGGATTTCATTCAGGCGGAAATGGAGAAGGCGTGGGGGTTTGATTATTATCAACAGCCGTTGTTATTGTTGTTGCGGTTTGATGGGTTGCATAATCGGCGCTATATCCAGGGAACGGTACGCCATGAGACGTTTAAGTTAGTGAGTTATGAGGAGGCGATGAGGTTGGTGAAGCGGGAAGCGCCAGTGATGCATCGGCAGCGGTTGTTGCGGGTGATTCAGTCTCGTCCTCGTGAGGATGCTTATTATCGGGCGATTTATCGGCAGGGTGATCCGAATGTGTTGATGCGGCTTCAGGCTTGGCGTCCGTTTGTTGAGGTGCTTTTGCCTTGGGAGTTGCGGGTTCGGGTGGCGGTGGATGTGCGGAAGGAGGCAAAGTTGTATGAGGATTGAAGGCAGAAGGCAGAGGGCAGAAGGCTTTTTTAAGGCAGAAGGCAGAAGGCAGAGGGCAGAAGGGCAGAGATTGACGGGTCAAGGTTTGGCGCATTTTGCTGTGTCCTAATCGCCTTGGCGACTGCTATAAAAACACACGCCATTTATGGTAAGGGCACGATAATATCGTGCCCCTACAGGTGGCTTGAAGAGTTAACCTCTTTCTCTTTCCCCATACCCGACACCCTACACCCCCATAATTCATGCTTCTTTGATTTTGTAGGAGACGTTGACTTCCATTAGTTGAGAATTATAAATCTGGCTGATGTATTGCAATTGCCTGGACGCTGTGGCACAGGCGAGAATGATTCCGGCTGTCATTCCTTTGGTTGCTCCGGTGTAGTCGGCGATGAGTTCGGATTCTTCTATGCCTTGGTTTTGGGCGTCGGCGTAGATGCCGTTGACGAGGCGGCGGATGTAGTTGGGGTCGTCAATAACGTCGTCTTCAACGAGTAAGTTGAGGTATTGTCCGGGATTGTCGGGGTCTTCGAGTTGATAGTTTCCGTAGTGAAATTCAACGGTTTGGGTGATGCCTTTGTCGGTGAGTTTTTTGATCATGTCTTGGGCGTAGGGTAGGGATTTGTGGGTGCAAATTAACCAGCAGTGTTTTAGGTGGGGAGTTTGACCGTTATTCCAGTGATGGAAGATGGCGACTTCTGCGGGGGAATTGGCTTTGGGACTCATGGCGGCGATGAGTCCGGGTCGGGTGGTGGTTAGGGGGATAACGTTGGTTTGGTCGGGGACTTTTATGCCTAGGAGGGGAATTTTGACCAGTTTTTGTTTTAGCCAGCGGGGGAATTTGGTGACGTATATGACTAACAGAAGTAAGAGGGTGAGACTGGCGACGATTGAGGCTTTGAGTAAGGCAAGGTTGAGTCCGAGTTGGGTGTGTAACCATAAGCCGAAGACTTCCCAGAATAGGGCGGATATGCCATCGGATATTACGGTAAATAATAGGTTGCCGATGAGGAAAAAGGTGAGAAAGTTTTTGGTGGGGTCGGTGATGAGTTGGACTATCGAAGGGCGTTTCATGGGTGGTTTGATGAGTGATGGTTGATGCCTTCGATTTTAGTTGGGTGTGGAAGAGGGGATTTCCAAGTCGGCGGCGGTTTTTGAAGGGAAAGGGTTTTTTTAGGTAGATGGCAAAGATACTGATTTCTCTGAAGGGTTCTCTGATTTTTCAGAGTTTCCGTCCCCTGACGGGGAAGAGAGAAGTGTAACTGGTCAAGTTCTGACTAACGTAGGAGTTGAGAAAGTTGTTTCCATCCCCTGACGGGGAAGAGAGAAGTGTAACTTAGTCAAGCTACGGCGGCTAAAAAAGACTCAATAGTTTCCATCCCCTGACGGGGAAGAGAGAAGTGTAACAATATACCAACTACTATCACCAAAAACCAAGGAAGGTTTCCATCCCCTGACGGGGAAGAGGTAAGTGTAACCCAGGAGTTTGTCCAGACCATAGACGACAAACGTAGAGTTTCCATCCCCTGACGGGGAAGAGGTAAGTGTAACTTGGGTCTGTGAGAATATGGAAGACATACTCTGTCTGTTTCCATCCCCTGACGGGGAAGAGGTAAGTGTAACTCCTGATTCAGATTATCATATTAAACACCCACCAACGTTTCCATCCCCTGACGGGGAAGAGGTAAGTGTAACTACGACTAATTGCGCTGAGGTCGCCAAGCTTTTTGGGTTTCCATCCCCTGACGGGGAAGAGGTAAGTGTAACTCTGCAAGAAATGCAAGCGCAAAAGGAGGAATCGTGGTTTCCATCCCCTGACGGGGAAGAGGTAAGTGTAACCTGGCTGCAAAAGATCTCGCATCTTGCTCTTTGCTTGTTTCCATCCCCTGACGGGGAAGAGGTAAGTGTAACACACGGATACTCAATGCTAAACACATTCAGACAGACCCGTTTCCATCCCCTGACGGGGAAGAGGTAAGTGTAACCCAACGTATGAAGCGACGGTACACGAGCTTTCTGACACGTTTCCATCCCCTGACGGGGAAGAGGTAAGTGTAACCCCTCAATTTGAAACCCTTACCCTGTATGGGTTCTACAAGCCATTACCGAAGCTCACCAATTTTGACCTATTCAACGGGGTAAAATTTCCTGAAAAAACGGCTGAAAGCTTTACCAGATAAGGCGGCGAAGCTCACCACGAAAGAATCAGGGTTTCAGCCATTTTGCTTGAGCGTCGCTTTTTTGCCCTGATTGTTGGACATTAGCTATCTCTACTCATTTTATGAAGTTTTCAAGGTACTGTTTCCTACCAATACAAGGGAATCCTATATCCTGATTCAACGTGTTCGCGGGAGTCCTCGGAACCTCAACTCTCGTAAGCCGAGGAGGGACAGCGGGACGCCGGAAGAATGGAGGCGTCCAATCCCTTCCCTTTAAGCCGAGCATAATTTGCATGAGCGCTTGAGTAATTTAACTTT
>NZ_JAVJUO010000102.1:0-10953 GCF_040220555.1 Coleofasciculus sp. C1-SOL-03 | reverse complement strand
CGTGCAACAAAAAGCGAAGCATCCTCTGGTCTCCCCCGTGCAACAAAAAGCGAAGCATCCTCTGGTCTCCCCCGTGCAACAAAAAGCGAAGCATCCTCTGGTCTCCCCCTTTTTAAGGGG
Source organism: Coleofasciculus sp. C1-SOL-03 (assembly GCF_040220555.1). Classification (NCBI taxonomy): domain Bacteria; kingdom Bacillati; phylum Cyanobacteriota; class Cyanophyceae; order Coleofasciculales; family Coleofasciculaceae; genus Coleofasciculus; species Coleofasciculus sp. C1-SOL-03. The sequence goes on along the minus strand of NZ_JAVJUO010000102.1, from coordinate 10,833 downwards.
GACGGAAGGGGGATCAAAAGGGGGACGGAAGGGGGATCAAAAGGGGGACGGAAGGGGGATCAAAAGGGGGACGGAAGGGGGATCGAAAAGGGGGACTTTTATCTACTGTACTTTATTACAGCGCTTTGCGCTGTAAGTGCTGTGATGAGGGGGAGCGGGGGAAGCTGGGGTTGTAGAGACGTTCCGGTGGAACGTCTGGGAGCGGGGGGAGCTTACTGAATAGGTGTTGTGGTGAGGATAGGTAACAGGAAACAGGCACAATGTAAAAGTTTCAAAGCCCTGTCTTAGGCAATAAAATTGCCCCACTAAAATATAGATGTTATTCAGCAGGAATGTCTTCGCTTTCAGAGTCATTCGGCGCATTTTCAGGTTCTGTTTCCTCATTGGGAGAAGCCGTTTCATCCTCTATTGACTGCTTTTTCTCTTCAAAAGAGGACGGCTTTTCAGGAGAGGGAGATGCGGACGGACTTTGGTTATCCGGTGTCGGTGTTGGTTCAGGCGTTGATTCTTGTGGTTCAGTATCAGAGTTATTAGGAGTAGCTTGGCTTTCCGGGGGTTCTGTTTCCTCTGTAGTCGATTCTGTTTCAGATGCTGATTCATCGTTTTCTGTATCCGATGATTCTGTTTCTTCGGTTATAGTCTCTTGAGGTTGCTCCCATTCGGATAAGGGACGATTGACAGCATATTCAAAGTCCATGGGGACTAAAAAAACATTAGATTGCTGGGATTTGTCGGAAAACGGATCAACTTGAGCATAGAGGAAACTGTTATTAAAATCTGGCTTACCTAAAAGAATTTCATGGGTTTCATCGTTGTTAAGTCGCACTGTTACCATGGCTTGGGGTTTGTCTAAGCCATAGTCTTTCAGGTTTTCCGGGGGGACATTGGGAATTATGCGATCGCTCTTTCCTTCAACGAGTAAATTCAAGAGAAATGCAACCGATGGATCACTGGCGGGGACATCTTTCGGTTCTGTCATGCGCCAACCGGGTTCTGGTTCACTTACCCGTTCAAATTTTCGGCTTTCTTCCTGGATATAAATGTTAACCCGTTGAATCTCATCTTCTTCAAAACTAAATAGTTGCTTTTCGGCTTCCTTCGCGGCTTCCCGTTGAGGAGTTCCTACGATTTCATAAAAATAGACAAATCCTCCCAGGAAAAGGGCGACAATTAATAAAACCCAAGTAGTCTTCTGTAACTTCATTTGTTATTCGTCATTGGTCATTCGTCATTGGTCATTGGTCATTCGTTATACTCGCATAGCGCAAAGCCAGCTACGTCATTTGTTATTATTCCTCTGCGTACCTTTGCGTTAACCTCTGCGTCCCTCTGCGTTTAAAAAAACATAATTCCGATGCGAACTATTTTATATCACTTGGTCGGGGCGGGTGTAGGGTGCGTTAGCGTTAGCGTAACGCACCATTTCAAAAGATAGTAGTAAAACCCGCCCCTACAGACATGGGATGGTTTTACCGCCGTAACCACCACAGCATTCCTGCGGTCAAAAAGCCAAATGCTGGAACAATTAACAGGGCTAACCATCCCAATATTCCGGATTGGACGGGTGTTAAATTAATTCGGCGGTCTTCGGGTTCTTTGGGACTAATCGAAAGGGCTTGTTCATCTCGCTTGCTTAACCAACTTACGGAGTTGATAAAAATATCAGGATTGAGTTGCTGATCAAACCAACTATCTGTGGCAAAGTTTGAATTACCATACACAATTAATCGTGATTCAGCTTCGTCTTCTTGAGACTCAGACTCATCAGTCTGGATTGGTGAAGGTGAGACTTCTGGAGAGTCCTCTGGCGAAGCCGTTGGAGATGCTTCGGGAGTTTCCGCTTCGGGTTCATCCGTGTCTTCTGGCGACTCTTCGGGAGTTTCTTCCGCTTCGGGTTCATCGGTGTCTTCTGGCGACTCTTCTGGAGTTTCTTCCGCTTCCGGTTCATCGGTGTCTTCTGGCGACACTTCTGGAGTTTCTTCCGCTTCCGGTTCATCAGTTTCTTCACCTTCAGCTTCTGGAGTTTCTTCCGCTTCCGGTTCTGATGGTGGTGAAGCGCTGGAATCTTGACGACTTAACGCCACCCCTAATACTAAAGGACCGGGGCGATCGCCTTCTTGTTCGTTGAACTCCAACGGTTGTTGTTCTGGCGTATTTTCCGCCCAACTTTGGGGACTTGTGATCACCAGAGGGGTTTCCTGAATCCCTTCTACAGGTTCCATGTCCACGGGTTGCGCTAAGGGATAAATCGAAAAGCCAGTTCCAAAATCTTGGGTAATTGGATGATCGCCATATTGCGTAACCAAGGGGGTTGCTGGACCTAAACCGACTAACCTCCCTTGACCCGACGCATCAATCACAATCTGATTGGTCAACGTCACTCCCCAATCGGAGAGTAAGGGTTCTAATCCGGGATTGGTATCGGGGTCTATCATCACTAACAGACTTCCCCCATCAGCCAAATAGTCTTCTAACGCTTGCACTTCCGGTTCAAACAGCGCTCGTTTCGGTCCAGCGATGACGATTAAAGACGCATCATCGGGAACGGATGGCTGTTCAGCCAGATTAAGGGGTTCAACCGTAAAGTTTTTCGCCTCCAACGCACTCACGGCTTGAGATAATCCCGCCTCGTCTGACGCTTCTAAGGGGCGTTCACCATGACCTTGGAGAAAATAGACCTTATCTGTGCGATCGCCTGTGATGCGTTCAATTGCATTGGTTAGCTGAACTTCGGATAACCGTTCCCCTTGGCTGATGGTTTGGACTAACTCCCGTTGATTCCCATATTCTAAGTAAACCTCCCCTATATAATTTACATTAAACTTCTGGGCTAATTCAGGTTGTAGCTGGGGGTCAACAAACTCAAATTCTAAATTTGATCCATAGCGGCGGTAGTTTTCCAGAAGTTCTTGATCGGCGGGATTAGCAGGACTCTCAAACACCCAAACTTTCACGGGTTGCTCTAAATTTCTCACCACCTGCTGGGATTGGGGTGAAAGGGTAAATAGTTGATTTTCGGTTAAATCAATCTGTACCCCATAACGCACGCCTAAAAAGTTAATTAACCCGATAATCACAAACATGGCTAAGGTGGCGATTATCGCATTGGTTCCCACCTGGGTAGAACGGCGTCCCCAAAAACCAGGGGCGATTTGATCCAGAAGTAGGAACCACAAGCCAATGATTAATAGCCCCGCAATTAGCAGCGCTAAGGATACAGGAGACCACTCCCCCGCCACTTCTTGGGCGGTAAGTCCCATGATTGTCAGGATCGGTCCGAACCAAAATAGATATTTTAAATACGTCCACTTAATCGGCTTTGTTGTCATAGTTTATAGCGTTTTGATTGTGTAGGGGCGGGTTTTACGATTATTGTTTCTGACCTAACCCAGATTTGACTAAACCCGCCCTGACTGAGTGATAAAATAGTTACAGGTTTGTCATCAATACCAAAATGCTTAGGGCGCTAAAGCGCAACTACGAACTTAAGATCGCTGGAATCGGAACGCTTCAATTGACTGAGCGGTGAGGAATATGCCCAGAAAGATATAACTAGCAAATAAAATAAGACTACTGGTATCGAGAACACCCCGAACCAAATTGGTATAATTCTCCATCAACGATAAATAACCTAACGCTTCCCCAAAAGCACCACCGATAATATTAGCAATTAAATCAATTACCCAGAGGAATAAGATTAAAACAAACGTGAGGAAAGCTGCCAAAATTGAACTATCGGTTAACGAAGAAATAAACATTCCCAAGGAAAGCACCGATGCGGCGAGTAAAATTAATCCAGCATGGGCTAATAAAGGAACCCACGGTTGAATCGGCGGATTTGCGGCATTCAAGGCAATCACTTCATACAGGAGTAACGGTAGCACCATAATCGTAAAAAAGGTTAGCACACCTAATAGTTTTCCCAGGGCTACCGCCCAATTCGTCACTGGCGACGTTGCCAATAGTTCTAACGTTCCCCGCTTGCGTTCCTCCGAATAGAGTCCCATGGAGAGGATGGGGAGAACAAATAAAATTAGAGACCCCATAACACTCAAAAACATATTCAAAAATTCATAGGCTACATCAACAGGGGGTGTCGGCATTCCCAGTTGATCGCGTTGCGCCACTTGCTGAATAATCCCATCGGGACTTAATAGAATCCACACGAAAAAGAACCCCGACAATAGCCAGAAAAACCCAGCCACTATATAAGCCAAAGGTGAAGCAAAATAGCCCTGCAATTCCTTGCGGAAAATTGCCACAATATTGCCAAAGAGTATACGCATTAACGATCTTCTCCTGATTGGGGAACGTCTGACTCAGGGACTTTTGATTCAGGGACTTGGGATTGAGAAACATTGGATTCAGGAACGTCTGATGGAGAATCAGAGATAGGCGATTCAGCTAAATTGTTCCCTGTCTCTATTTCCAGGTTCTCCGCCCTGCGTTCCTGAGTCGTCAGTTCTAAAAAGACATCTTCCAGGGTAGCGCGAGTGCGGCGCATTTCATGCAATCCGATCCCAGCACCCACGGTTACAGCCGCAATATCTCGTCCCGGATCAGTACCCGGTACTGTCACAATCCGAATTAAGGAGCGATTTGGGGGTAACTGTTGAGTGGGGACAATTTCGACTAAGCAGACTCCCTGCAACACTTGTAATAGCTTTTGCAGTTGAGTTGCATCCCCATCCACTTCTAACTCATAGCCCGCCCCTCCCGTCAATTGCGCCATCAAGTTTTCTGGGCTATTGGTGGCGACGATTTTACCTCGGTTGATAATCGCCACGCGACTACAGGTCATGCTCACCTCTGGCAGAATATGGGTAGACAGGATAATCGTATGTTCACCTGCAAGGCTTTTGATCAAGTTGCGAACATCAATAATTTGCCGAGGATCGAGTCCAACGGTGGGTTCATCGAGGATAATCGCAGGTGGATCATGGACGATCGCTTGAGCAATTCCGACTCGTTGACGAAATCCCTTGGAGAGTTTGCGGATCAAGACTTTGCGCTTCTCTACGAGGTTACAGCGTGCGATCGCCATCTTCACCCGCTTGGCGCGATCGCCTGCGGATACGCCCTTGAGACGGGCGACAAAGTACAAGAATCCCTCAACCGTCATTTCCGGGTAAAGGGGAGGGGTTTCGGGTAAATAGCCGATGCGTTGGCGCACCGCCAGAGAATTTTCATGGACATCATACCCAGCAATTCGGGCAGTGCCACTGGTGGCGGGTAAATAGCCGGCTAAAATACGCATGGTGGTCGTTTTGCCAGCACCATTGGGTCCAAGAAATCCCAGGATTTCCCCCGGTTCCACCTTAAAACTGACATCCTGAATGGCTGGAGTGACGCCATAGAGCTTGCTCAGACGATCCACTTCGATCATAAAGATTCCACTGGAGAGGATAGATATTTTTTTAGGCTAACGTTTATCAATCATACATAGTCCGACTACGGATCAACTGTAGGGGCGGGTTTAGGGAATCTGTAGGGGCGGGTTTAGGGACTAAATTCATATATTCACCACTAACGGAACAACAAAACCCGCCCTCCCCACCGATAAATGAAAAACAAAACCCACCAGATTGCTAACCGCGATCGCACCCACGCCGATTATCTTGAATGTAGCCCGGTTGTCTGGTTTACCCGGATGAGAGGGGTGTACTGGGTTTTAGACGCGCACATCATGCAGGTGCCAGCCGGGATTTGAGGGCGCACGTCGGGATTTGAGGGCGCACGTCGGTGCGCCCCTACGGTACGGGTTAAACCAATCCCCAATCCCCATCCTTTACTCTTGACAAACGCGCAACCGCTCCCGCGCTTCCGGATGCGTCGCCAGATAATCCTTGAGCCAATCACAACCAGCGGGTTTGGGTTTGAGAGAATCGGGCATGGCAAAGAAGAGCCCCTACATCAGGGATAATTGATGGGGTAGGGGCACGATATTATCGTGCCCTAATCTAGGGAAATTCAAGATCGCACGCACGCCGATTATCTTGAATTTAGCCCAGTTGTCTGGTTTACCCGGATGAGATGGGTGTACTGGGTTTTAGACGCACACATCATGACAGGCGCACGTCGGAATCTGAGGGCGCACGTCGGTGCGCCCCTACGGTACGGGTTCAACCAATCCCCAATCCCCATCCTCTACTCTTGACAAACGGGCAACCGCTCCCGCGCTTCCGGATGCGTCGCCAGATAATACTTGAGCCAATCACAACCCCGCGCCAAGAGTTCATCTAAATTATCAACTCGCTTTAACACGACTTGATTCCCCTGAATCAGGGCAATGGTGCGCCAATCGGGGCTGAGAGTCCCTCTGCCTTCAAACTGAGCAATCTGTTGTCCGCGTAAGTTCCAGAGGCAAATGGTCTTCCCTTCTGATACTGTCACAATGTGATCGCCTTTGGGACTAAACTTTACAATATTAACCTGACGTTGCTCAGGTTTGAATTCAGGAATTATGTTACCTTGAGTGTCCCAGAGTCTAGCTGTTCCCTCTTCTGATACTGTCACAATGCGATCGCCTTTGGGACTAAACTTTACAGTGTAGAATGAAACCTGATCAACTTTAAACTCAGGAATTATGTTACCTTGAGTGTCCCAGAGTCTAGCTGTTCCCTCTTCTGATATTGTCACAATGCGATCACCTTTGGGACTAAACTCTACGGTATTGACTCGACCCTGATGAGCTGAGAACTGAGTAATTTGCTGACCCTGAGTATTCCAGAGTCTAGCTATTCCGTCATCTCCTGTTGTAGCGATACGCTCACCTTTGGGACTAAATTTTACGGTATTGACTCGATCCTGATGAGCTTGAAACTCAGCAATGAGTTGACCCTGATCATTCCATAGTTTGACTGTTCCGTCATTTCCTGTTGTCGCGATGCGATCACCTTTGGGATTAAATTCTACGGGATTGACTAGATCCTGATGAGTTTGAAACTCAGCAATGAGTTGACCCTGAGTATTCCATAGTTTGACTGTTCCGTCATTTCCTGTTGTCGCGATGCGATTTCCTTTGAGACTAAACTTTATGATTTCGTATTCGCTGAATTGATTGCGCTGATGAATATTATCTAAAATTGTTTGTAATGCAAATAATGGGCTAATAGCAGGATAATTTTCTAAGGGGCGACCATCTTTGACTAGCTCTTTCAACCCTTGCCCTGCCTCCATTGCGGTCATCAAGGCTTCTATTTCCTGATATTCAAATTGTTTAATCGCTGCCACGCCTTGTCGTTCTAATTTTGTACCTGTCTGCGCTTCCTGAAGTCCGCCCCATGCCTTAAACCCTAACCATGCGACTCCGATAGTTAAGACTGAAATACCTCCTAGAACAACGAATCCTCTGCGAATAATTTGCTTAGTCCGCTGTTCAACGTTCTTTAACCGCTCCTCACTCCGCCGCCGTTTCTCCCGTTCCGCCTTTAATTCGGCAACAATGCCAAACCCTTCCTGCTGACGAATAAACTCGACTAAATAATCATGCACCAACTGATATCTATCTTCTGGCTTTTCCGGTACTTCCACCACCAACCCAGAACCGACAAAAATCTTCAGCACTAACTCCAACTGCTGACTATCCATCACCCAATCTAAGGGTAAAGCCGTTAACTCCGATACCAAATCACTACGAGTCTTCAAGGGACGAGTATTCTTTTCATCGGTCAACAAATACAACACCAACTCCCCGACTCGTTGATTCTCTTGCCCACAATCTTTAATCACGGCTTCCACATACCGCTTCACCAACTCATCCTTTGTCCCCCGTTGGCGATACTCAGCCAGGGTAGTAATCTCCTCCGCTTGCAATTGCGCCCCAACAATTTGCAACTCAATCGGGCGCACCTTCCCCGTATCCCCGGCTAAATCCTGCACCAACTGCTCGACTAATTCTGACTCTAGATGAAACTGAGAACGCGCGGTCAACTCCTGAATAATCGCCTCAGCATCCTCTGGGGCAAAATCCCCCAACTCATAGCGATTATGTTTATTCAGAATATCGTTATTAATAATGTCAATCCGTGCTAGTCGTTCGCACTCTAATAAATAATGGAGATAATCTTCCCGCAGGGATAAAATAATTTTGAGATAGGGAATATTCAGGCAATCACTCAAAAACTCAAAGAAGGGACGCCGTGCGGCGGTATCGGTACAGACAAAGAAAAACTCCTCAAACTGATCAAATATCAGCACGGTCATTAAATGACGCTGTTCATTCTGCCGTAGTTGGTTGAGGACGAGACCTAACCCCCCAGCCCCCTTCCCTGCGAGGGAAGGGAGAGTAACTTTAGAGGTCTTTCTATGAGGATTACTGGGGGGATTTATAGAAGAATCGCTAGAAGAATTGCTGGGAATATTTAGAGGAGAATTGCTAGGAGGATTACTGGGGGAATTTATAGAAGAAGCGCTAGGAGAATCGCTGGGAATATTTAGAGGAGAATTACTAAAAGTATGTCTATAAATCTTGCTCCCCTCTCCTTGTAGGAGAGGGGCTGGGGGAGAGGTTTTTCCAGCAGAAATACTCCCTTCTTCTGGTAAAAGAGGGGCTGGGGGAGAGGTTTTTCCGGCAGAAATACTCCCTTCTCCTTGTCGGAGAGAAATTGAGCGAGAGATTCCTTCCAACAACAATTCCGCCAACTCTTCCTGCCAATTGGTATATACCCGCAGCACAATCGGCAGCACATCAAACTCCCCCACCATCTTTTGTCCCAAAGCGGGTACTAATCCAGCATTCACTAGGGAACTTTTGCCCACGCCCGATTGCCCATGAATCACCGTTAACTTACAATCATCACGGGCAACTCTACCAATTAACCGTTGCACATCCTGACCCCGCCCCGACGCGGTAATCTCCAGCGCTACGGTTTCCAATTCTTCTCCCGGCAAAGGTTGCAGGCGACTCGCACCAATAAACGCCCGTAAACCCAACTGACTCTCTACCACCCCTTGGGCTTGCTTAATTTCAAACGCCTTTAAATACTGCTTTTGCTGCCAATAACTCTGGCGCAATTCCTTTAAAATTTGGATATAGCTTTGGGGATCATCCTGGGGGCGACTTTCCCGTCTCGCCCTCTCCAGCATTTCTATCGCCTGCTGGGGTTGCTGAAGTCCATTTAACGCCTGTGCCAAGCGCAACCGATACCCACCGCATCTGCTTTTCGAGGCTACCCTCTCGGCTTCAGAAACGCTTCCTGATTCCCGATTCCCCGTAGCTTCCTCACACTGTAACGCCTGAATTGCCCAATCTTTCGCCTGCTGCCATTTTCCCCTTGCCAGCGCCACATCTGCCAGAAACCCATAATCCTGCGCCTGTTGTGTGGCGGTTCCCTGGGTTTGATGCAGGGTTAAGGCTTTCTCGGCTAATTCCTGCAAAGTTTGCCACTGTTGTAATTGTTGCAGCACTTCGCCCCATTTGCTGATCCAGATTGCGACTAAATCCGGGCGCTGGGCGGAGTCTAGGGCGTCTATCCCCTGCTGAAAATAGGAATTAGCTTCCTGTAAATGGCGGTGAGAGTCGCGGCGATGGCAGTCAGCTTGATGTAAATACCCCAATCCTAACTGTAGGTTAACCGCCGCTAATTTTAATTGAGGCAGATGATTGTCCGGTGTAGAGACGTTGCATGCAACGTCTCTACCGATTTGATGCTGTTGATGGGCATAAACTGCTAAAGCAAACGAAACATTTGCCGCTAAATCCGGCGCTAACGTCTCCCCTCGTTCCTGCAACTCCCGTCGCGCTAATCCTAATTCCTGATAGGCTTGGGGATGAGTCCCGCTAAACCTTGACCAATCCGTTGTCACCAAAGCCGCCTCGAATACCGCCTCTGTCTCCCGCCACAGCCATGCGCGTAATTCTGCTGTGGATACCCGAAAACCAGTCAGCGTCGCCCAATTATAGAAATCCGGCGCAATCCGAATTATATTTCGCAATACCTCATCCGTCACCCAGATAAACACCGGAAACAGAAACGACTTGCCAAACTCATCCCGCATTTGATTACTCGCCGACAGCAAACCGGGCAAATTCTGCACCTGTTCCAATCCCACCACCATCAACGCCGAAGTTTCGCGATACGTTCCTTCGGAACACGCTGTGCGATACATTCCTTCGGAACACGCTACGCGATACATTCCTTCGGAACACGCTGCGCGATACATTCCTTCGGAACACGCTACGCGATCGCCAAATTCTGTTTTAATTTTGGTATACAGCCGTTGCTCATCCGCCGCCAGCCGCAACACTTGAAACGCCACTGGAGAATCCCGGCGCAACCGTTCCAGCATTTCCTCCCGCAACCTGGCATAATTGCAGCGCACCAGAACCAGGGAGAATCGGCGTCTACTGACAAACCGCATCACCCGGATTAAAGACTGCAACGCGTGATCGTTTTCAGCAGCGATAGATTCAGGATGATCAGAATGAGTCATAACTGAGACGAAACATAGACCGAGTGCGATCGCATACCGCTCAATTTAATTGTACGGTAGGGAGGGCATAGGGTAGGTGAGCAATTATTGGTGTCAACTTAACAACCCCTCACCTCCAGCCCCTATCCCACGCCAGCCCTCAGCCCTCACCCCCAGCCCCTCTCCCAAGCTTGGGAGAGGGGAGCAAGAGGGGAGTAAGAGAATCCGGTTCCCCTTCTCCCGTGCAAAAAAAGTGAAACATCCTCTGTCCTCCCCCCTCTTGTAGGGGGGAACGAGGGGGGTTGGGAGAAGGGGTTAGGGGATGAGGGGGAAAATGTCAAGGAGTAGATAGACACAGCTTAAAACCTTGCCAGCCTACTACTCAATCGCCTGTTGTAAGATTGCTTTATTCACCGAAGT
>NZ_JAVJUO010000101.1:0-15579 GCF_040220555.1 Coleofasciculus sp. C1-SOL-03 | reverse complement strand
GGAACTTTAGCCCTACATGCTGCCCTAGTAACATGCGCCAACCCAACCTACTGGCGTGGCTAAAATTGTGGATTAGATTTGACCATTGAATCGGGCGCACGCCATGCGCCCCTACAATTCTAATCCACCAAATAAGGTGTGTCACGCCACTACGAACTGTTAAAATAGTGGAAGAGATTTTATCAACAACTCTAATCATCAAATGACTCAGTTACCCCGCCAAACTGACCCCCCACTTCCCCCTTGGCAAACCCTACCAACCATGTATGATTTACCTAGCGAAAATCCGGAGGAACCTGGTTTGCCTGATGAGTTCCATTTTTTGCAACCCTTATTACTATATTTGACGTTTTTACCAACAAATTGGTATCCAGATAGAGTGTTCAGTGCTTGTGATTTAAATCTCTATTATGACCCTACTCATCCAAACTGGTATAAACGTCCTGATTGGTTCGGAGTTGTCGGTGTACCAAGGCTTTATCAGGAACGCGATATGCGTTTGAGTTATGTGTGTTGGCAAGAACGGGTGAATCCGTTTATCGTGGTGGAGTTATTGTCTCCAGGTACGGAAGATGAAGATTTGGGTCAAAGGGAAAACGAATTAAGACACCCGCCGACAAAGTGGCGAGTTTATGAAGAGATTCTGCGGATTCCTTACTATGTTATTTTTAGTCGCTATACTAATGAATGGCAAGCCTTTCATTTAGTTGGCGGTCATTATGAGTCTGTAGATTTGACTCAAGGCTGTTTACCGATACCGGAGTTAGGATTAAGTTTAGGCGTATGGCAAGGTAATTTTCGCGGGTTTAACCGACTGTGGCTACGGTGGATGACACTGGAGGGGAATTGGATTTCTTTACCCACGGAAGAAACAGAGGTGGCGAGACAAGAAACGGAAGCCGCCAGACAAGAAACGGAAGCCGTCAGACAAGAAACAGAAATGGCGAAACAGGAAGCTGAAACAGCTAAACGACGGGTTCAAGAATTAGCCGCACGATTACGAGAGTTAGGTATTGATCCCGATGATTTGGAAAATAGCGAATAGTTCCGATTATTTAACTGTAAATGATTTTTGGTCGAGTGCGCGATCGCCTACTCTCATCCGCACTTGCCAATCCCCCATGGTTGCAGTAGAACCCAAGGTGTGACGACAATAGGTAGACCAAACCTCTCGGTCTATTTTATTGGTTTGATAGCGATTCTGATGGACAATTTGACCAGTGGGGTCAATCCAATCACACTGTAAGGAAAGCCTTTGTCCCACAGGGGCGTCTTGTAAGGTAACCCGGTAGACTATCTCTTGGCGATTAAAATCCGATATCGGTTCACACGTCTGCTGATTCGGGGTAATGCAACTTCCAGAAGCAGACACTGCCGCGATCGCACGGTGACGATTTACAATGAATACCGTAGACGCCGCGATCGCACCCACTATCGCCACCCCTACGCCTATCCCAATCCAGCGATTCCGTTTTTGTTGAACCGCTAACGCTTGACGACGGCGTAGTTGTACTAGCGCTTCATCCAGCAACTCTGGCGGTAAATTCAATTCCTGCAAAATCTGCTGAACTTGTTGGCGGTCAAATTCAACCTCGTGGCGTCTGGCTAATTGATCCACCTCAGCAACGAGTTGGGTTAACTGATCTTGAGTAAGTCGTTCATCAGTCACAATTAATTACTTCTAAACCAGAAGCTTGAGACTATCTACTTTCTCTTTAACATAAAACTTCTTTTGTGTCAAGGTAAACGTGACGAAAAGTTCCCTCCCCTTGATCAGGCTCATAAGGGTAGGTTTTTTATTGGGGTTGAGGTAAGACTTAGAAGACAGGTAGACCAGTAGACAAGGAAGAGTGAGAACGAAAATAGGGCGTTTCGGCTTTTAGAAGTGAGTTTGACCGAACCTAATTTTGTACGGTTTTTCCCCCTTGTCTTCTTTCCATCCTTGTCCTCCTTGTCTTGTCCCCACCCTAAAATAAAAAACCTACACCTGTCAGGGGTTAGGGAGGGGTCTGTCTCAAGGTATTTCTTTCTTGAGAGTCTATCACTCATTAAAAACACTAAAAATTTTCACGCAATCTTGTAAATTATTCTTAGCAAAATCAGGTGCTTTATCCCAGCTAATCGCCTGAAACTCATTCAGTTTTATCGGATTCATATCTTCAAATGACCATTGGACATCCTCTGCCTCCATAGAAGGTTCACGATAAGCAATTTTCACGTTTTTCACCATATTTTTATTGGCAACGCCTTTAAAACAACGACTATGCTCAGTTTGCCAAAAATACTCCTGACCAATAAGCCTATCAGCCGTTTTGATAAAAACTAAATATCGACTACCCGGACGGTCAAACTCTGCTGATTCGCCATAAAAATAATTGCCATCGGGTAAATTTTTAATCGTCGGTTTACGGTTATCAACGCCAGGTGGTTTGGGTAAAGGGGGTGGAACTGCTTTAGACGCCTGTGGAGTAGGCGAAGGTAGCTGAACCTCGGCGGGGACAGAGGGTGTATTGGGGACTCCTTCAGGAGTTGGTAAAACCACTATTTCTGGGGGTGGGGATGAAATCGTGGGCGTGGGAAGGGGTGAAGATGTCGGTGTTTCTGTGGGAAGGGGTGAGACATTCGGAGTAATCAGGGGAAAGGAAAAATCGGCGGGTGTTTCGGATACGGGGGGTGAGGGACTCTGGGCGTTTTCAGGGGATTTAGAGGACTTACAGCCAAACAGCCCCAGTCCCACAAGGGTGAGAATCACCAACCACTGAATCCTGGGGATACGCCGCCAGTCAGCGTTTTGGGTGTCAGGATCACAGTCCTGGATATATACCTGACCCGCTTTCGAGTCGATTTTGGTCGTCAACTGCCTAGAATTTGTCATAGTAAAAACTAGGAAAGAATTATAGGCGATCGCACCACCATTCGTCGTCGGCGATACCAGCGCCACCGCCTTTGTTACTGTAATCGAAAATTATGCGCGAACTCTATCCCCCCATCGAACCCTACACCCAAGGAACGTTACAGGTAAGTAACCTCCACCGGATTTACTATGAGGAGTCAGGGAATCCAGAAGGCAAACCCGTAGTCGTGTTACACGGTGGACCTGGAGGAGGTAGTCAACCCTTTTACCGCCAATATTTTAACCCAAATCAATGGCGAATTGTCGTGTTTGACCAACGCGGGAGTGGTAAAAGTACGCCTCATGCTCAACTGCAAGAGAATACCACCTGGGATTTAGTCGGCGATATAGAGAAACTGCGGCTACATTTGGGGATTGAACAGTGGGTCGTATTTGGCGGAAGTTGGGGGAGTACCCTGTCCCTCGCTTACAGTCAAACCCATCCCGAACGCTGTCGCGGATTGATTCTGCGGGGAATCTTTATGCTGCGACAAAAGGAACTGCGTTGGTTTTATCAGGAGGGGGCTAGCTATATTTTTCCCGATGCTTGGGAACATTACATTAAACCCATTCCAGAGGCGGAACGGGATGATTTTATTATGGCGTATTATCAGCGTTTAACCAGTCCTGATCCCCAAGTTCGTCAAGCCGCAGCGCGGGCTTGGTCAGTTTGGGAGGCGAGTACCAGTAAACTGTTGCAAGACCCCAACTTGATGCAAAAGTTTAGCAAGAGCGATTTTGCCGAGGCGTTTGCCAGAATCGAGTGTCATTATTTTATCAATAAAGGCTTTTTTGAATCCGAGGATCAGTTGCTGCAAAATGTTGACCGGATTCGTCATATTCCTGGGGTAATTGTCCAGGGACGGTATGATGTAGTTTGCCCAATGATATCGACGTGGGAGTTACATCAGGTTTGGTCGGAAGCCGAGTTGATTGTGGTTCCAGATGCGGGACATGCGATGACAGAACCAGGGATTCGCAGTGCATTACTTGAAGCGACAGACAAGTTTGCCAATTTGGAATAGTCGGAAAAAAATAGGGTCGTAGTAGGCAGTTTAGTGCCAATAGTCAGTAGTCAGTAGTCAGTAGTCAGTAGGGTGGGTTAGGCGGTATTTGATTAAGCAAGTAACCATTAAATGCACAGTCCGCCGTAACCCACCAATACGGTGACAGAAGCAGTTGAATAAACATCTCAGCAGCAGCGGGATTGATTTTTCGTAAGGCGGTGACAATATCAGCAACCATATCCCCTGTGGGATCGATTTGTTCGTGATACCAGCGCCCCAGATGAGAACGCGGCGTTTCCATCGCCACAGCCAATCGATTTTGACTGATATCGTAGGTTTCCAGAAGGAATTGAAGTATAAATTAGCAGCAGAGTTTGTCAATTGCTAGGGAGATTGGCAACCGTCATAGTGAGGGAACTGCCTTGGCAAATTTGGCAGGCGCTTTTTGTAAACTTGAGCAGTATTCAGAGGCATTATACTCTTCCCAGAAAGCATTAGAAATTTTTCAGAATATTGACGAGCGTTATTCTGAGGCTATTGTCTGCAAAAATTTAGCAGAAATCCATCATGAATTAGGTAATTTAAATCGAGCTATTGACTTTTGCAATCAAGCGTTAGCACTTACAACAGAGTTAGGTATCCCCCTAGCCAAAGACTGTCAGGAGTTGAAGGCTAAATTAGCAGTAGCTGAGGTAGAACAGTATCCTCTGCTAGGTGGCTGGGAAGATGAATCGGAAGCCGTTGATGAGATAATGGTAGAAATCATGAATGATCGTGCAGCACACCCATTGAATCAAAAGCTTGGACAAGGCATTACTTGACACAGACATCCTTTCAGAAAGTCTTAAGCGACGCAATCAGTCTGTCGTAGATCGGGCTATTCGCTATCTATAGTGTTTACATTTGAGATGTGAAACTCACGATAGTGGAAAAAGGGAAAAGGGAATAGGCAATAGGCAATAGCAGGAGAGAGATACGTCTGTTTTTAGATAACTGGCGAACCTGAATAACCTGTTAGAGTATCAGTATTGCAGAAATTGCCCGTCGAGAGGGTGGGACAATTGTATCGTTTTTGCTGTTATCAGCAATCAGCATTAGGTTTGATGATCCAGTGGAACGGTGATAGACCGAACCAGACTATCTGATTAGAATAGGAAAATGGTAGCGTTAAAGAATCGCAAGCGTAAGCACCACTCCAAATCATGTTACCTCAACCTAAAAAGCGCTGGACGCCTGAACACTGGGCAACCTGGAAACCCTTCGGTATCGGCGAACAATACCCGAATAATTACTGGGAAGTGTTTCGCGCCATCTTCTTAAACCGGGATCAACTTCCCTACGCCTGGGATATCCTCAACCAAGGCGTCTGCGACGGTTGTGCGTTAGGCACCACGGGGATGAAAGACTGGACATTAGACGGCATTCATGTTTGCAATGTCCGGTTGCGACTACTGCGGATGAATACCATGCCCGCCTTTGACCCCCAACTTCTGGCAGATATATCCCAGTTGCAGGGCAAAAAAAGTGCTGAACTGCGACAGATGGGGCGACTTCCTTACCCGATGATGCGTCAACGGGGAGAGACAGGATTTCATCGGGTGAGTTGGGAAGAAGCCCTCGATATTATCGCCAATCGCATTCGCACCACGACACCCGATAAACTCGGCTTTTATCTCACCAGTCGCGGCACCGTTAATGAAACCTATTATGCTGCCCAAAAAGCGGTGCGGGCAATGGGAACCAATAATATTGATAATGCGGCGCGAATTTGTCATTCTCCGAGTACGGCGGGATTGAAAAACGCCTTAGGAGTAGCGGCGACAACCTGTTCCTATAAAGACTGGATTGGGACAGATTTATTAGTCTTCATTGGGTCGAATGTGGCAAATAACCAACCCGTCACGGTGAAGTATCTCCACTGGGCAAAAAAGGCGGGAACCAAAATAGTCGTAATTAATACCTACCGGGAACCTGGGATGGAACGCTATTGGGTGCCGTCGATTCCCGAAAGTGCTTTATTTGGCACAAAATTCGCCGAAGACTTTTTCCTGGTGAATATGGGCGGGGATATGGCGTTTATTAATGGTACACTGAAACATTTAATCGCCAATGATTGGATTGATCACTCGTTTATTAACACCTATACGCGCAACTTTGAGGACTTAAAAGCCAGCCTAGACTGCCAATCCTGGGAGGAACTCGAAGGGATATCTGGCGCATCTCGTGATCAGATGTATGAATTTGCCCAGATGGTAGCTGAGGCGAACAAGGCTGTCTTCGTCTGGAGTATGGGAATTACCCAGCATGAATGTGGCGAAGATAACGTGCGATCGCTAATTAATCTAGCACTAACCAAAGGCTTTGTCGGCAGAGAGGGCTGTGGCTTGATGCCAATTCGCGGACATTCTGGAGTACAAGGGGGTGCGGAGATGGGATGCTACGCCACGGTACTCCCTGGAGGGAAGCCGATTACCTCAGAACATGCGGCACAGTTGAGTGAAAAATGGGGATTTGAGGTGCCAACGTCGCCAGGATTAACCGCATCAGAAATGATTCAAGCGGCTTATGCGGAAGACTTAGATGTCCTCTTTTCCGTGGGGGGAAATTTCCTGGAAGTTCTCCCCGAACCCGATTATGTGGAAACAGGATTAAAGCGCGTTCCCCTGCGGGTGCATCAGGATATTATTTGTTCTAGCCAAATGTTAGTTGATCCGGCGGATACGGTAATTCTACTCCCCGCCACCACTCGGTATGAAGTGCCAGGAGGCGTAACCGAAACCACGACAGAACGACGAGTGATTTTCAGTCCCGAAGTTCAGGGAAATCGCATTGGCGAAGCGCGTCCCGAATGGGAAGTTTTTATCGAATTGGCACGGAGAGTTCGTCCAGATTTAGCCGCAGAAAATCAGGGAAATTCGCCGTTAAAGTTCAACGGAACCGCCGCGATTCGCCAAGAAATTGCCCAAATCATTCCTCAATATGCGGGGATTCAACATCTCAAAGAAGCGGGAGATCAGTTTCAATATGGCGGTTCTCATCTGTGTTTTGGTTGGACTTTTCCCACACCCGATGGGAAGGCGCGGTTTACTCCGTTATCCCCGCCACAACGAGATTTACCAGAGGGATGTTTCTTAGTCGCCACTCGACGCGGGAAGCAGTTTAATAGTATGGTGCAGGAAAAGAAAGATGCGATTACAGGTGCAGTACGGGAGGCGGTGTTAATGAGTGCGGTGGATGCTTCGGCGTTAGGATTAAAAGATGGGGATGCTGTGATTCTCAAAAATGAGGTGGGAGAGTTGAAGGCACGAGTGTGTACGGCACCCGTGAAACCCGGGAACCTGCAAGTGCATTGGCCCGAAGGGAATATACTTTTAGATAAGAATAAGCGATCGCCTGAAGTGGCGATTCCTGATTATAATGCCTTGGTGCAGTTAGAAAAAGATGAAAATGGCGATGGGGAGTAAGACGAAAACCAGGGTTTGGGTGGTGGAGAAGGGGAATGTGCGATCGCGCCAAGATCAGGTGGCGACGGAAGAACCCTTGGAGATTCGCCTCGTTTCTCCCCCGCAAACCGTAGCCGTTACCATGCGAACACCAGGGGCAGATTTTGAACTGGCGGCGGGGTTTTTGTACTCTGAAGGAGTGGTTCGCGATCGCGATGATATTCAGCAAATCAGTTATTGTGTTGATCCGGATGTCGATGGGGAACAACGTTATAACATTGTCAATGTAAAACTTCGACCCGGATTATCGGTTAATTTACAACCCTTAGAACGCCACTTTTTTACCACCAGCGCCTGTGGCGTTTGTGGCAAAGCCAGTCTAGAAGCCCTACATTTACGGGGATGTCCAATTATCTCAGCCGGATTAACCGTTAGTCCAGATATTATTTATAGTTTACCCGAACAATTACACACCGCCCAGCGTGTTTTCTCAAGTACCGGAGGATTACACGCCGCCGCCTTATTCGACACCCAAGGAACATTACTCTCAGTACGAGAAGATGTGGGACGCCACAACGCCTTGGATAAATTAATTGGCGCTGCTTTTTTGAGTAATCAATTACCTTTAACCAACCCAATTGTTCTGGTGAGTGGACGTTCTAGCTTTGAGATAGTACAGAAATGTCTAACCGCCAGTGTCCCGATTGTTTGTGCGGTATCTGCACCCAGCAGTTTAGCCGTTGCCTTAGCCAGGGAGTTTGGCATCACCTTAGTCGGATTTTTGCGCGGAAAACGATTTAATATTTATACAGGAAAGGAACGGATAGATTTTGAGGAGAAGTAAATCGGTTAGCCCCAAAAATATACAACCGATTTTTGGGTAGGCTTGAGAATAAAACTCTTGTATGCCAACTATTTATAGCAATCGCCATAGCGGTTAGGATGCATCATCTTATGGTAGAGACGTTACATGCAACGTCTCTACAACATTTCATTTGTCCTAATCGATGTGTCTACTTGGTATCAGCCAGTCAGCTTTAGCTGACTTAAGCTTTTAGCCCGGAGTTTGAACTCCGGGCGTCGGGCGTCAGACTAATTTAGAATGGTGAAAGATCCCAGTCTAACTTAAGCGGAATGATACTGACTTAAGGTTGGTGGGCAATGCCCACCCTACTAGGCTGGCAAGCTTAAAGTTGTGGGTAAAATTTTTCTGGATCGCTACTCTCATAAGGGTTCCTTGAAAATACTTGACCACTGTTTTAAGCTTGCCACGCTACTACGGTATATCAAAGGTTTCGGTGATTCCCTAATGCTTATTTCAGTACCATTCAACTTAAGCGGCTGGTTCAAGCTGAACTTTAACCACTTTGTTCTTTTCTTGTTCCGTCTTAGGCAACGTCAGATTTAAGATACCATCTTTGTACTCAGCTTTCACATTCGTATGCTGAATTCGGGCGGGTAACGGAATGAGTCGCTCAAATCTGCCGTAACGGAATTCACTCTTGGTTTCACCCTTATCTTCGCTTTTCTGTTCCGACTTGCGTTCGCCACTGATGGAAACAGCGTCTTCGGTGACTTGTACATCGATATCTTTAGCTTCCATTCCGGGAATTTCTAGCTTCAGATGAATAGCTTCTGGAGTTTCTTGCATCTCCGCTAGCGGAACCGTTGACATGTATTCCTGCTTTTGCTCAGAACGGGGTGCTAAAGCATCCTCAAATAAGCGAGTGATTTGGTGTTGCAGCGATTCAGTTTCACGCCGAGGATTCCAATAAACAAGTGCCATAGTTTTATCTCTCCGAGAATAGGTTGTTTTGGGAAGTGATGGAGCATTACCATCTATCCCTTGATTCCCATAGTAGGCAAACAAACAACACTGCCAATTCGGTTTTAACGACTGATTTACTAATGATTACCGTCCTCAAGTATTTAACTAATCATAGAGTACGGTTTACTCTACTAAATGGGTGCAGTAAACCCATTGCCTCTTACTTTCTGCCTTTACCATCCTTACTGTCACTCCCCCGAATATCTGAGTCCAGACCGTTCTACAAAGCACGATATAAGCGTAGCCAAAGGATCAATTGTAGGGGCGGGTTTAGCCATTTAATTTTGGTACTTATCGATAACCTTTCAACAAAACCCGCCCTTCATCATAGAACTTTGGCAGATTTGGAAACGTTTACTGGAGTTGTTTAATTGCCGCATTAGCGTGTAATCTGACACTCATTTGCGGATCATTCTGGAGTTGTACTAAAGTTTCCATGGCGTCAGCGACTCCTAATTGTCCCCAACTGTAGGCTAACGCCTGTTTAATGGCGGTTGTTTCAACACTGGGATGTCCCGACTCAAAGAAATCTAGCAAGATTTTAGCGGCTTGGTATTTCAAATTCGGGGTTTCAATCCGCCCAAAAACGCGCACGATTTCTAATATAGAGTCTTCGGCTATGGTGGATAAGGCTTGGTGTAAATACTCTAATGTTGTCGCCGTTTCTATCCGCGCCAATACCTGAATAACCGTGATTTGTAGGGGAACAGGAGTCAGAGGCGATCGCAAAACTGGAAATAACGCCTCGGCTGCTTCATCTGTACCGATTCTACCGATCGCGATCGCGGCTTGCTGACAAACGTCTAAATTCAAATCATACAGCAGGGGGTGCAGATAGGGTAATGTCTCGAAATCTGTCTGTGAGGAGGCGCTTAAGCCTAACCCGATCACCGCTTCTTTACGCACAGACGCGGCATAATCCTTTAATGCCACCAAGAAAACGGGTACAATGCGATCATCATGGAAACTGCTCAGGGCAGCAATGGCGGTGACGCGCACCTGCACATCTGGATCATGGACGACGCTTAATAAGGGATTAATCACCTCTGCACAATGCATTTGAGCTAAGGCGCGAGTGGCGAAAAGACGAGATTCCGGTTTCACCAACAAATCAGTCAACGCCTCAACCGCAGCATGTCCGATCGCGGCTAATGCACTCGATGCGATCGCCCTTAACTCTTCATCTTCACTGTAATCCAGTAATTTCACCAATGTCCGAATCACCTCAGGCGTATTAAATCCCCCCAAAATCCGCCCCGCAAACCACCGTTGCTCTAAATCCGCTTCCTCATCTTCCAGAATCTCGATCAACGGTGCCACAATTCTCTGGCCCCATTGTGGCAAAACCTTGGCAATATCCCAACGCGCCTGAAAATCTCCCTGTTCCAAAACCGTTAACGCCATCGCCAATCCGAGAGGCAATTCCTTGGTTTCTGGATTGGCATGATTTCGGCTGCGCTCATCCAACGGTAATTGCTGTAAACATTGAGTGACTGACAACCAATCCCTCTGCTCTGTGGCAACTGTGGCTTGTTTAAGAAGTTTGTCCATTGTTTGATCACTTGCATCCTTACCCAGACTGAATGGTGTGCCACTTCAGCCTCACTCTTCCTATCGTTTCATAGAATCGATGATTTATAAACATTTAATTCACAAATTGCATTTATATGATGCAGTTTGTTCAAATTCAACTTAAAAGCGTATCCAAATATACAATTTACCACTTGAACCTTGCTTACCTTACTGAAATTAAGAGGGGTAATTTTAGACAACCGAAAACCGTAAAAATCCATCAAAATAGCGCTATGACTACAACAAAAGACGTATCCAAAAAAATAAATAAAGTGGAAAAAGCCAAAGCCGAGAAAGATGGGCTAGATATTAAACATGAACTGGAAAGCTTAATCGAAGTTGGCTGGGAAAACGTTGATAAAACCGACTTAGAACTCCGCCTCAAGTGGTTGGGTGTCTTTTTCCGTCCAGTGACTCCCGGCAAATTTATGTTGCGCTTACGCACACCCAATGGTTATCTGGACAGTGAGAAAATGCGGGTTCTCGCCAGTATTGTGCAGCGTTATGGTGATGATGGTAGCGCCGATATTACTACTCGCCAAAATATTCAACTGCGAGGCGTCCGTTTAGAAGATATTCCCGAAATTTTCCGTCAACTGCAATCCATTAATATGACCAGTGTGCAGACGGGAATGGATAATGTGCGGAATTTAACTGGATCACCCGTCGCTGGAATTGATGCAGACGAAATTATTGACACCCGTGACATGGTGCAAAAATTGCAGGACATGATTACCAATAACGGGGAAGGCAATTATGCATTTACGAATCTTCCACGTAAATTCAATATTGCCATTGAAGGAGGACGAGATAACTCCATTCACGCCGAAATTAATGATATTGCCTTTGTCCCTGCTTATCGGGATGAAGAATTAGGCTTTAATGTTTTAGTCGGCGGTTATTTATCAGCCCAGCGTTGTGTGGAAGCGATTCCCTTAAATGCATGGGTTCCAGCAAATGAAGAAGATGTGATTAACTTGAGTGGTGCGATTCTCACCGTTTATACTCAGAATGGATTAAAAGAAGGATTGCGAAAAAGCCGCCAAAAAGCCCGGATGATGTGGTTAATTGATAAATGGGGCGTAGAAAAATTCCGGGCGGAAGTCGAAAAAACATTCGGGAAAGAACTCCTCCCGGCTGCGCCTGAGGATGAGATTACCCAAGAGAAAAAAGATTACATTGGGGTTTATCCGCAAAAGCAACCCGGATACAGTTATGTTGGCTTACTGGTTCCCGTGGGGCGCTTGTCAGCCGACACCATGTTTGAGTTAGCCCGATTAGCTGATGTTTATGGCAATGGTGAAATTCGCTTAACCGTTGAACAAAATTTAATTATTCCCTACATTGCCAATGACAAAATCGAAGCGTTTCTGAGTGAACCGTTACTCCAGCAGTTTCCGATTAATCCGGCGACGCTTACCCGTTCCTTGGTATCTTGTACCGGGAATCGCTATTGCAATTTTGCCATCATAGAAACCAAACAACGGGCATTAAAATTAGCACAAGAACTGGATCAAGAATTAGATATTCCCGAACGAGTGCGGATACATTGGACAGGATGTCCCAACTCCTGTGGACAACCTCAAGTTGCCGATATTGGGTTAATGGGTACGAAAGTTCGTAAAGATGGCAAGCCTGTCGAAGGGGTGAATCTTTATACCGGAGGAAAAGTGGGCAAAGATGCTCAACTCGGAGACGTATTGGAAAAAGGAATTGCCTGCGATGACCTAAAACCGATTCTACGGAATCTATTAATTGAAAACTTTGATGCTAAGGTTAAGGATGGAGTTGTTATAGAACCGGAACCGGAAACTCAGGAGGATACTCAACCTTCATCTGAGACAGAAACTAACGACGATCAAGCTCAAACAAAGCTATTTTTCGCGGAATCGTGGAAACAGGTTGACGCTAATTCTCAGGACTTTATCCTGGATATGGCTGAAAGCCAAGGCATTGAAATCGACAATAGTTGTCGTGCTGGTACTTGCGGGACTTGTGCTAAAAAGGTATTAAAAGGTCAAGTGAAGTATGACGAAGAGTATAGTGCCTTGGACGATTTAGAGGAGGGCATGGTTTTGACCTGTTGTGCTGTGCCGGAAGGACAAGTGGTGATTGATGCTTAAGGCGTTTGTCTTATGTCATTGGTTTGTCCAATAATTCGGACATTGGATTGGGGCGGGTTTAGTGAAATTCGGGTGAAGTCAAAAAAGATAGTCGTGAAACCCGCCCCTACATTCGGATCACCCTGTTTCACCCTTCATCCTTGTTTCGCTCTGTCTCCGATTGACTAAATAAGTCAACCCAATTATTTTATTTTTTCGCCCAAAAATTGATAAGGATTGGTATAATGATTTGAGTCTCCTGAATACAACTTAAAATACATAACGCCTGAGCCTAACCACAAGACCAAAAAGATTAACGTCATTAGGGAACCCCAGGAAAAAAACTTGGGTTTCCGGCGGGTGGTTAATAATTTGTGGGGTAATGGTGAAAGTTCTAATGGTGTACGACGTGGGGGCGTATTTAGGGCAACTTCGGTGCCTTGGACAGTAATTAATTTCAGCTTATGTAACTCTGTAAGCGCGGCGTAAACTTCGCTCAAGCTAACTGAATGTTCTAGAAATTCGGCTGTCCAAGCCTGAAAGTCATGCCAGTTAAAATTTACTTTCTGATTGGTTCTAGTATGAAACCGAATCCAGTGATAGAGTAAACTCTCGCAGGGGGAAAGCTTAGTCTTGATCATTACCAAAACTCCAAATTTTCTATACGTTTGAGCATTGTATGGAGGTGATAGTTCAGTCAGAAAGGGTGTCCCCTTCTCTAAAAGCGGCTACAGCACTAACAGATATTCTCCATGTTCCGGAATCCAAGTCAGCCATTCATGATCCGAGACTTGGGAAAGTATCAACGCCTCATAGTGGGCAAATGGATTGGGGAGTTCCTCTAGTCTCAGCCACATTCCCGGTTGCAGATAGCGAAAAATTGCACTAGCCGAGAGGTTGGCTGGAGGGGGTTGCGGTTGTGGGCTTGTCATAGCTGTGACGTGTGATTCTCAATTCTCTTCTTGTATCAGAATATACGAAAATTAAAATCTGTATCAAATAATACATAAAAATTAATTGTAGATTTGTTAACTAATCTTCACAGCGTTCACTCAATGGCGAAGTCGTTGCATCTTTGTTCAGGAATCACGAACGGTTCTCTGTCAATCTGCTATCGTCCTAAACCGTTATCGTCATAGTCCCATCGTCCTATTTTTCATCCCCCATTATGAGTATTATTTTCAGAGAACTGTTAAAGAAAGTGGGCAGCGGTAGCCATACTCACAAAGATTTAACTCGTGAAGAAGCCGCCAACGCCACAGAAATGATCTTGAATGAAGACGCGACTCCGGCTCAAATTGGGGCGTTTTTAATTGCCCATCGCATTAAGCGCCCCACGAGTGAGGAACTTGCGGGAATGTTGGATGCGTATGATCAATTAGGTTGCACAGTACCCCGATTATCTGGTGATCCGATAGTCACGGTAATGGGAACACCCTACGACGGGCGATCGCGTACCGCCCCAGTTACTCTATTAACAGCGCTGATGCTGGCGGCTTTAGGGGTTCCTGTCATTCAACATGGCGGCGACTGTATGGCAACAAAATATGGCATTCCCCTGGTAGAAATTTGGCAAGGATTGGGCATTGATTTTACCCGATTGAGTCTTACCCAAGTTCATCAGAGTTTAGAAACAACTCGCTTTGGGTTTATCTACACCCCTAACCATTTTCCGGCGACTCAAGGTTTGGTGAATTATCGGGATCAGATTGGCAAGCGTCCCCCCTTTGCCACGGTTGAATTAATCTGGCTTCCTTATGCGGGGAATGTACATCTCGTGGCTGGGTTTGTCCATCCGCCAACGGAAGAATTTATGCAGGGAACATTAGGATTACGAGGCGTCAACAATTACACCTTAATTAAGGGGTTAGAGGGAAGTTGCGATTTACCCCGTGAACGGACGGCGATTATTTCGACACATAAACCTGGAGATAGCGAACCCTATCAACGCCTGAAACTTCACCCTAGGGATTATGGTTTTGAAGGGAAGGAGGTTCCTCTAGAGTCCAAGGAACAATTATTGGCACAAATTAAAGATGTTTTAGCCGGAAAATCTTCAGAATTTCAAAAATCCGTGATTTGGAATGGTGGGTTTTATCTCTGGCGTTGTGGGGTTTGTCCTACGTTTGAGGATGGATTAAGCAAAGCGGAGTCTTTGTTAACTACAGGCGCACTTCAGCAGCAGTTGGCTGAGATTGAGTCTACTGTAAGTAGGGGGTGAAAGAGGGAACGGGGAATGGGGAATAAATTAATAGTTTTAGAATTGCACCGTAGGGGTACGGTATTTCTCGTTAGTGTCAAGTTAAGCTCACAACTCTACCCACCCGACTAGCGATCAACGTTTAGATCCCCCTAAATCCCCCTTAAAAAGGGGGACTTTGAATACTATCAAATCCGGTTGATTGTATAGCAATCGCCAGGGTCATTAAGGCATAAAATTAATGCCGTGTATTTTTTTGAGGCAAGTTTAGTATCCTAACCTTTGTGGCGGTTGCTATACACAGATGCTGTTACTTGAAAAGGTATGTTTTAGCCGTTTTTAGTGATATTTTTTAACCAGATTTGATCTAATTTCTTGTCCCCCCCTTTTTAAGGGCTGACAGGTGTAGGTTTTTTATTTTATGGTTGGGACAAGACAAGGAGGGCAAGGGGGACAAGAGGACAAGGGAGGAAAACCGTACAGAATCTTGTTCGGTCAAGCTAACTTCTAAAAGCCGAAACGCCCTATTTTTCG
>NZ_JAVJUO010000100.1:0-38866 GCF_040220555.1 Coleofasciculus sp. C1-SOL-03 | reverse complement strand
GTGATATCCACCGCCACCCACCAATAATTCTCAGATAGAATCAATGTAGGGTGGGTTAGGCGGAATTAAATCAAGGAAACAACCATTTAATGGAATATCCGCCGTAACCCACCAATAATGAACACCTTACACCATTAAAGTCTTGAATTTCGTTAGGTTTCCTGCGTCAACCCAACCGATAACCTAAATTTAAGGAAACAACCCGATAATGTGATATCCACCGCCACCCACCAATAATTCTCAGATAGAATCAATGTAGGGTGGGTTAGGCGGAATTAAATCAAGGAAACAACCATTTAATGGAATATCCGCCGTAACCCACCAATAATACACACCTTGCACCGTTAAAGCTTGGCGAATAGAATTCGCAGCTACACAAACAAAGTCCGCCTACGCGGACTTTTATTAAACTTGGATAAGTCAACTTTCTTTATCCAGCCCCAATCCTATCCGTTTAAGCATCAAATTGAGCTTGAATCGCTTGAATTCGAGACTCTAACCTATCGCGCTGTTCCCTTTCGGGGCGAGTCATCGGCACCAACGCCAATCCTTGTTGTACCAACTCCCTCGCCCGGTCAAAATTACCATCAGCCACTTCTAATTCCGCTAAATCAACACAGGCGGGGAGATTAATATTCTGGTTCAGGGAATTTTCAAAACAGGTGCGGGCTTCTGTCGGGTTCTGCATCGCATCTCGGTAAAAGCAGCCAAATTCATACCAGAAGTGACCATTTTTTTGATTGTCAAACTTAATCGCTTTCTGGAAATGTTTGATCGCTTGTTGGTAAACCTTCCGCCCTTTGCTACTATGATTGTGACCTTGGGCTTGATAGCACCACGCCATGTGTAAATGGGCTAAACCGTGTTTTTGGTTTTTAGCTAGGATAGGTTGCAGATAATCCATGGCGGTGTAGGGATCTGGGGGTTGGCGAAGTAGCAAGAGAAGGGCATAGTTTAATGAGGCAAAGTTAATTTCTTTCTGGAGATCATCGCCATACTTTCTGATTCGGAACTTAGCATTTTTGATAATTCTCTGATAAATTTCTGTAGCTTTATCTAACTCGCCACAGTCTCGAAAGAAGTTCGCCGCAGGGATAAAGTTGTGCCATTTGTCTGTAGGAAGTTGAGACTGGCTGATAAAATCGGCTAATCGATAACAGGTTTCATGGTCTAAATTATCTCGGAAGTAGCCAAAAACAAGGCAGATAATTCTCGTATTGTCCGGGTACTGCTGCAAGGCAAGATTGACAGCTTCTTTAATTATTTGAGGTTGGGCATGGTGATATAGGAAAGGTAGAAATGCTTCCCACACAGATTGGTCTACTTTTGATTGCTGGCTAATCCATTGCCATTGCTGGATGATAATAGGCTCAATGTCGATGATGTTTTGACCAGCCTTTCTAACTACAGCTAAGTAAGTTCTGCGAACTTCATAATCATCAGGATGCAGTTCCAACCAAGTCGTAGTTAGAGCGATCGCCTCCTGCTTCTGTTGAGATGTTCCACATTGCCCAATCAGTGCTATGTATTTTTCACGAACATGAGAATCATCAGGATGCAGTTGCAGCCAATTAGTAGTTAGAGCGATCGCCTCCTGCTTCTGTTGATTTGTACCACGCCTTTCTATCAGAGACAGCCAATAAGTCCACTCCCTCGGACTTTGTGGTTCAGTGGATAAAATTGCATCCAAGCAGTGATCGCGTTCCGCCAGTAAACCCACAGCCTCATACATCTTTGACCATATAAACCACCCAGTAACCGCACTCCCCTGCTGGATAGATTGAATCTGGTTAGGATAGTCATCCAAAACCTGACGGACAAGAGTCATTTCACCATTCACAGCCAAAAGTCTCAGCCCATTATGCACCCAGCGTTTGTGAGTTTCTTTGGTTGCGTTTAAAGCCGAAATTGCCGCTCTTAAGTGGTCTGCTAATAAATTAGGAGAATAGGGTAAATTCTCGCCACGACTGTGGCGGTACTTCACCGTCATCGCTGTTTGGGCAATGAGTTCGTGAATTGTTGCCAACCCATCATATCCCCTCTTCCAGATTATATTCACCAAGCCCTTTAATTCAGCATCTCTGGCAAAATCCACTACATCCCGCACAGCTTTTTTAGAATAGTCCGGCAAACACAAGGGCAACACTCCCGCAGGTGTAGTCATGCCATATTGATAAAAACTGCAAATCACGCCAAAAACTTGATAAACCGGATACTCCTCATCACTGGGCAAACGCCTAATCACATCCGCCACAATTAAATCAAAAGGTTTCCCTTCCGATAGCTGTAACATCAGCACCAACATCGAAGGCGCAGCCATTAACTGTTTCCGTTCTGCTGCTGCCATTTTCTCTAATCGGGCTTTGGCTTCCCCATCTTCCTGACAAATCTGATCCAAAATTCGCTGTTTTTCCTGGGATTCTGGCGAGGGAGATAATTCTAAATCCAGGGATTCAATCCGATATCCCCGCAACTGTAACTTGTCCTCCTAGTCTTTATTCTAAGATGCTAACCCCTCCCTAACCCTCCCCTTATCAAGGGGAGGGAACCGGAAAGGAACATTTACTCCCTACCCCCCTTGTTCCCCCCTTTTACCCCACCGCCAAAGGATTTAAC
Organism: Coleofasciculus sp. C1-SOL-03; assembly: GCF_040220555.1. Lineage (NCBI taxonomy): Bacteria > Bacillati > Cyanobacteriota > Cyanophyceae > Coleofasciculales > Coleofasciculaceae > Coleofasciculus > Coleofasciculus sp. C1-SOL-03. The sequence continues at coordinate 36,250 of NZ_JAVJUO010000100.1, read as the reverse complement.
CAGCGAATCATCTCTAATTTCAGTCGGTTTAAATCCCGATAAACCCCTTGCTTCATCCACTGACCGATCGCATCGAATGGTGTAAAGGAATCTCCCGTTTTCCAATTGACATCTTGTCCCAACGGTGTTAAATGATTTCCCGGTAGCATTTGTAGCACAACCATATTCGGAAATCGCTGTTGCAGCACAGGGGATAAAATTGCCGTTTGGTCTATCTCGTCCTTGATAAATTTAATCAGTAAATTGCGGCGGATAGCGTATTGCTGGGCAATCAGTTCGTTAGTTTGTTGGGGTGAGGGGGTAAATTCAACGTCAAAGGCTGGCTTGATATTCAACTGCTTGAGGAATGTCAACTGATCCAGCATATTGAACTGTTCCAGAAACGGAATCGCCTGTTTCGCTGGATAGTTGTTGAAGGAAATCAAAATATTACCCGCCCGTTCCACGGAAAACAGACTACCAATCAGCAGATGCAGTTTGCACCCCATGCTATGTCCGACACCGTAGATTGGTAAATACTGTTTCCTGAGTAGTCTTGTGGCTTTGAGGCGATCGAGGGTTGTCTCAAAACGGTTGAGGACTTCGCGGGCGATCGCAACGTGATCTAAGGTATTGAGAAACGGCGTCGCCACGACCAAATAACCCTGACGCCCTAATTGCTCAAGTAGCCAACGGTAGGTGACTTGGGGCGCAGCCGCAATAAATGCCCCACCCAAAAAATGCACAATGCCAACGGGACGAGACGGAATTAAAACCCAGCTACCAGATAGTTCTTGCCAGTCCATAGGAAGAGAGGGAAGTTCTTATATTTTTATATTGTGACGTACTCCTGGCGAGGTGGCGCTGCATATACCATGTTCGGTTGAATACCTATACCTCGTTGCGTTCTAACGTCGTCATTGGACAGCGTTGCCAAGCATCTCAGCGATATCATCGAGTTTGATTTATATATTTAATGAGAAATTGCTATCGGATAACAATTCCATAATGAGATCAGGTCTGTACACTGTTAGATAAGCTTTTTGTCCCTGATTAGGCATATCCCATAGCAATCATGATTAAATCCAAACTGTTTTTCACAAGTCTCCTGTCTACCGTAACCGTTACAGGTAGCCTATTGCTGGCAACGATTAGCCCCACTCAAGCCCTTCCTTGTGGGTTTGGCAAAAAGGGTGTTTCGCAAAATGCTTCTGGAGAATCTCCTAGTCTCGTTGGCGATAAAACCAACTTCTACAAAAAATTCGGCATTGCTGGTGTTGGTATCGCCGCCGTAGCCGGAGGGTTAGTCGCTGTGAAAAAATTCAAAGCTGCTCATAACCAACCCACTGAAGCGATTATCACAGAGACACCCTCACCAGAAGTCTTTGAACCCTATAACTTGGCTATCCCTGTTCCTCCAGAAGCGTTAGCCGCTTCAACTCCTGAAGCCGAGGAGTCTGAGCAGGATCTGACTTCCGTAAGCTAATTCAACTGGCTGAATGTTAACTGAGGTGGGCAAGAGCGATAGACTGATTAACTCGGTTCCTCAGCCTTGCTCACCCCACAGTTTCCTTAAAGTTATGACTCATTAATCACACTAGAGAAATAATGCAAAATTTGCGCGAGTTGATACCCTAGAGGTGTTGACCAACTCCAAGGAAAATAAATATGGCACAAGCGAAAGTGGGTGATACCGTCAAAATTCACTACACAGGTAAATTAAAGGACGGTACAGTCTTTGATTCTTCCCTGAGTCGCGAACCGATAGAATTCACCATTGATGCTGGACAGGTCATTCCAGGTTTCGAGCAAGCCGTTGTGGGTATGACGCCTGGGGATTCCAAAACCGAAATGATTCCCATGGATAAAGCTTATGGTCCCCATCGCTCAGAAATGGTACTGGAGGTGACACGAGACAAAATGCCCCCAGACTTGAATCCCGAAATCGGTCAGCAATTACAAATTCAACAACCTAACGGGCGAGTTATTCCAGTGGTGATTACCGATGTCACCGACTCGAATGTGAGATTAGATGCCAACCACCCTCTAGCAGGACAAGACTTAACGTTTGAGATTCAGTTAGTGGACATTGCTTAGATCCAGCCAGGATTGTCTCAAAGAAGAGAGGGAAGAGAGAGTGTCTTGGAAATTGATCAGCACAACTCATGTTGGCACTCTCTCTTTCTGCTAATAGGTAAGTCACTTTTTCTATCAACATCCCTAAGAACCTGGCATTCCTCTCACACTAAAACTCGTCATTTCCAAGATTGCCCCACGTCGCTGCAAATTAAGCTGGCTGGCTTCAGAGAGTCCCTCATTCTCTCCCAGTCGAGCGTTCTCTACCTCGGTAATCGTCAGATCAACTCCCGTGAGATTAGTATTACTCAGATTGGTATAACTTAAGTTAGCCCGATTCAAAGTAGCCTGAGTCAGATTAGCACCACTGAGATTCACACCAAACAGATCAGCACCACTGAGATTCACCCGACTGAGATTGCTTCCTCTCAAATCAGCACCGCTGAGATTAGCGCCACTTAAGTTGGTATCGCTTAAGTCAGCACCAATTAAAAAAGCACCACTCAGATCAGCACCCACCATAATCGCTTCCCTGAGATTGGCACCAAATAAGTTTGCACTACTTAAGTTCGCTCGACTGAGATTAACTTGAGTGAGATTAACCCGGCTGAGATTCACATCTGCTAAGTCAGCATCCATGAGGTTCGCCTCAATCAAAGTCGCGCCTCTGAGATCAGCATTCATCAAGAAAGTGCGGCTCAGATTAGCTGCATTTAAATTGACGCCGCTTAAGTTAGCCTGTTTCAGGTTAGCGCCACTGAGGTTGACTCGGCTGAGATCCGTGTTGCTTAAATCGGCGTCAATCAGTTGAGTACCCCTGAGATCAGCACCACTCAAATCAGCACCAATCAAGTCAGCACCGTTGAGATCAGCACCCATGAGATTGATCTTGCTGAGATTAGCACCCCGAAAATTCCGTTCCCTGCCGAGATAACGCCGCAGGAGTTCGTTAGTATCCATAATGTTTGGGGAAAACTGGAGTTGTACTACCAATTTCCCAAGGATTTCCCTAAGCCTAGTGATGGGTGCTACCCCTCACCCCGACTAGAGCAAAATATGCTATGAGTTACTCAATCGGGCAAAAATTCATCAAATCTTTACACACTTTTCATCATAGCTAAACATAAAAAGCCGTTCGGGGGTGCAAACTAGGTAAGTAAGGGAGCTTAAACGCATTCCAACGTGGTCGTTATTCTCCTGTTTAGTGTTTAGGTTGTTTGGGAATCCCCTAGCGGTGTCTTCGAGGCTCACCTAGGGGTTTTTTTTTGGCGAGGGAAAGTAGATTGTCACATTTTCAGGGGTTTACTATTCGACAGGGCAAACCGCAAGCAGAGCCTTATGGGTGGGGTTCCGTTAATATTTATGAAGGATGCACGTTATCCTGTTTCTCAAAGAACGTCACTCCGGTTGTCCCTCTTATACTCCCCTACTTTTGGTCAGAATCCGCCCAAACCAACATTTTTTTTCGTTCATGAATGGTAGCTCAATCCCAAACGACCAACCCGGGTGGTCACTCGATGAACGTGATCCCCAAACCATCCGATCTTTCATGCCCTTATGGGGATGGTTTTACCACTACTACTTTCGCGTGAAAACCGATGGCTGGCATCACATTCGGGATCAGGGTAACGCCTTGTTTGTGGGGTCTCACAATGGCGGACTTGTTGCACCGGATATGATCATGGTCATGTATGACTGGTTTCGGCGTTTTGGTGCCGAACGTCCAGTTTATGGGCTGATGCACCCCAATGGCTGGCAAATTGACCCAAATACGGCACGACTAGCGGCTAAGACAGGGGCAATCAGGACTCATCCCAAAATGGCGATCGCGGCTTTACGTCGAGGCGCTAGTGTCCTGGTTTATCCTGGGGGGGCACAGGATGTCTTTCGTCCCCATAGTATGCGTCATCAAATCCATTTAGCAGGGCGTCAGGGGTTTATTAAGCTAGCACTACGGGAAGGTGTGCCGATTATACCCGTTATTTCTCACGGCGCTCATGATACGTTGATTGTCTTAGCTGATTTTTATGACCAGGTTCGACAACTGCACGATTGGGGATTGTTCCCTTGGTTATTTGGTCTTGATCCGGAAGTGTTTCCCATCTACTTAGGTTTACCCTGGGGATTAGCGATTGGACCGTTACCCAATATTCCCTTACCTGTCCAAATTTACACTCGTATTTGTGCGCCGATTGTCTTTGAACGGTATGGTCGGGATGCAGCTAGCGATCGCGAATATGTCAATGCTTGCTATGAAAAAGTCTGTACTCAGATGCAATGGGAACTTGATGGTTTAGTCAAGGTGGCGAGTAGAAGTTGATCTGGCTGATGAGAATAGCAGGGATTTGTGAAAAAGGAGATATGTAATTCTACCGATCCGTCTCCATCCGTCTCTCGTCAGGATTTAGATTACTGGTTAGAACGTCAGACCGAATACCAACAGACTCTTAATGTCATCGAATCAAGAGGAGAAAACAGTGAAAGTGTGTGGAAACTGAGAGGTAAGCTTGAAGCCGTCGGAGAAACGATCGCTTACCTACAACGGAAGATCAATAATCCCTGAAACTTTTGTCTGTGAGTAGCCGTTGATAGTCCAAACAGCCGGAGAGTTTTCCTGGGCAAAAAACCCAGTGATAGTATCACTGGGTTGACAAGGGCTGCTGTAATAACTGAAGAAGATGTCGTTAGCTAGTATCTTATTGACTCAACGTTAAGTCTTGTTTATTCGCAGATTAAAATTCAAAATTAAAAAACTTCAATTCTATTCTGAAAAGTCAGTCATTAAAAATTACTAATTATAACAATTGATAGTTGCCGTAAGGTTGATGCCAGATATGGTTTAAATATCCGTGAACGCCCGACAGAAGATAGTCGCATTGTTGGAGTTGTGGCAAATGGCGCAAAGATTAATATAGAAAGTCGCGGTCAAAATGGTTGGGTTCCCATCGACGATCCCAGAGATGGTTATGTATCAGCAGAGTATCTCAATTATTGTGGCACACCAACACCACCTCAAGTGAGTTGCGCTCAAGTTGATGCCTATGGTGGCTTGAATGTGAGACGACGCCCAACAACTAATAGTCCAATCATCCGGACGTTAGATAATGGGCGGTATGTCAATATCCGTGAGGCGCGAGGGAGTGACTGGGTGTCCATTAGTGCGCCAGTATCTGGTTTTGTGGCGTCGGGTTATTTGGAATCCTGTTCCTAGAATTTCTCCCATTCGGTTAAACATGATACCAAATCCCTAGAGTTTAGTGACTGGATCTAGCCCTCTTATAGAAAAAACCCTCACTATCCATCAAAAGAGGTCAGCGAGGGACGATTTTATTAAATTAGCGGAGACAAATTTGAGGTCGTTCCAGACACGCCAACATACCATGCTGTCTGGAACTGAGTTCGTTACCGAACTACGCCCTGCTGAGAAGCAACTTCCATGGGCTTCATCAGGTAGAGTCTTAGGAACTGCCAGCCATTAGAGACATAGTAGGGCAGCTTCTTGAAAAATTGCACGAACTTTGGACTGTTGGAGTTAGCAATTTCCGTCAACTTTTCGTTATTGCCAATACAGACTTCTAGACGTTCGTAGAACTTAGGATGTTCCACATCTAAAATCACTGGGAATACCCGCGCCGCCGTTTCGTTGGTCTTCTGAATCACATGCTTATCATACTCGCGGGCATCTAAACCAATCGACTGATAGAAACCAGACCGTTGGATGTCATTTAGATACATGGTCACAAATACTGAGAGCAAGAAGAAGCGAGACCATAACTTCGCCTGCCAATCATTTAACATTTGCGGCTGGGCTTTCATGATCGCATCAAAGAAATCCCCATGACGATTTTCGTCCTGACACCAGTTTTCAAAGAACCGGAAGATGGGGTAAATGCGGTCTTCAGGATGAGCTTCAAGATGGCGATAAATGGTGATATACCGCCAGTAGCCAATCTTCTCGGACAAATAGGTGGCGTAGAAGATAAACTTCGGCTGGAAGAAGGTGTACTTCTTATTCTTGGTCAAAAATCCCAAATCCAGCGCCAGATTGAAATCTGACATTGCCTTGTTCAGAAAACCTGCATGACGGGCTTCATCACGAGACATCAGGGTGAAACACTCTGCCAGGACAGGATTTTTGTCTTTGATCCGGCGACCCAATTCTTTATACAGTAAGAATCCAGAGAATTCTGCTGTACAGGAACGCTCCAGAAATTCCACAAACAAGCGGCGGGTTTCACCGTCGATATGCTCCCAAGACTGCTCAAACTCAGCGTCCCGGACGAAGTGGTGGCGATTGTAGTCCGCACGGAACTCTTCCAGAATCGCCAATAGCTCATCCTCGTTTGGCGAGATATCCATCTGCGCCATGGCTTCAAAGTCTGTCGTGTAGAACCGAGGCGTCAGTATGGTCTCCTTTGCTGGAGATTTAACGCCGGGTCTCATTTCTTCAAAGGTAGGTTTTTTAAGGGTATCTACCATAGTTGGTTTTACTCGTTATCTCTTACTTACGATTTTGGACTTGAGAATGGGGCAATTGGAGGGTGACTCGACCCGCGCCGATATTTAAAGGTGCATATTGAGTCTACCAAGGTCTTGGGTGAGTGCAAAATGCAGTTAAGGTTAAAAGTTGTAAACTTGCTTAACATTTCTTCATGTTTTTTGGGGGAACGGGGAACAGGGAACCGGGATGGGGATTTTTTTCCTGCTCTGTTTAATCCACCTCGGCTTTCACAAAAAGGGACACGACTATCGCCATGCCCCTAATTTATTAGATCCAAGATCGTTTAGTAGTACCGAGGTACTAACTGTTACCCCTCTTCAGCTTCGACGCGACCGTAAAAGATCCCTCGAATCAAGACGTCTTCAGGTTCTTCTTCGGCACCTAGGTCAGTATCAGCCGTCTGTTCGCTCTCAAAGGTACCAGCAATTTCACCGGTGTAGCTATCCACCTTGGAGACCTGTAGAGACATCTCACCGGATCGAGTCTCTACCCGCTTAACGTTAGCCCGAACGAATTCTTCTTCATCCGCTTTGGACGGTAGGGCGATCGCGTTATCATAGCCAGATGCTACACCACGACCTTTAGGATCGAGGAACACAGCACCCCGATAAGACGGAACCTTAAATTCCCCTTCAAAGTCAGTAGACGTATTCACGCTGGTCATATTGGGCTGGCTTTGAGCAACCAAGCTCTTAATCGTGAACATGAAAGGAACTTGTTCGCCTCCCGGTAACTGGACTGTAATGGCTTGAAAGTCAATACCATCCTCTTCCGTAAAGACAAGACTGCCATTTTCTCCCGGCTTTAAGGACCCTTCAACTTGATCCAGGCTAGAGGTCGCCCGGGTCAGTAACTTACCTGGGATATATTCTGCCTCTCTGCGCTTATTTGTCGGTTCTTCCTTGACAAAGAAGCTAGTTGGCTGTAAGCACAGATCGACAATTCGATAGGACTTATCAGACTCAATGGGAATAGAACCACGAGTTGTTTCCGATAGCTGGGGACATAGATTCGCTAAGCCCGTATTTTTAATCTGGTCGTAGGTCAATTGATCAGGACTAGTCGCTGTTGCAGCATCCGAACAAGCCGTTAACACCCCCAGACACAATGCCAAAAAGGCAACAATTAATGCGCGATACCTCATGGTCAACCTCAATCGTCAATCTCTAAAGCAAGAAAAATTTTCTTATGGTGATTAGTTAGTGAATCAGGCTGTGGTTTATACCGATAAAACCGCAACTATCCTTAACATATCAATGAAAGTCACCCTAAATTCACTCCATCTTCAATGCGGCAAAGGGGCGGACGAGGAGAACCCGGAGGGTCAGCGTCCGATAGCGAAGCAGGTGGGCAACGCTTAGCGAAATTGCCGCACTGGGATTTCTCCCCAAAAGATGCCATCTGGTCAACAGGCTTTGATCAGCCTACACCTGACCTAGCGGTTAGGTGTGCGGTCGTTGACACCATGGTATAGTTTTGGTCACACGCTAGTTATCGGCGATCGCTATAGTAGCTCGAACGATAGCTCACTGAAGCTGTGTTCCCTACATGATGCCGAAAGCGTGAACCTTAGCTTTTCTCGCTTTATTGTACACGGGAAGCGACACTTTTACGCTTTAAAGCAAGCGGGTGGCAAAAAACAACTAAGATTGACAGGGGTAGGATGAATTTGAGTGATGAGTTAGATGCTCAGGAGCTACAGGTCAAATTGCAAGCTCTAAGGACGGAGATTTGGGCATTAGCCAATAACCATAAAGGGGATACATTAACACTTCTGGCTCTGCTGCGGACGCTGGAAGAGGCGCACCGGGAGATTCGAGATAGTCTATTCCAAGACTCGTTACCCGACAATCGACAAACCCTGTATGCGCTGCTCAAAGATATGGAAGAACTAGGGGGTTGGCCCTATGTGGCGCGGATGAAGCTGCGATCGCTGTTGACCAATTTCCCGGACGTGTTTCCTGAGGATGAATCCCTAGAAAATGATTAGAGGTGCAGGAAAGCTGGGGAAGCTGGGGAAGCTGGGGGAGAAGAAATTAAATTTATAGCGTATCTGAGCAGTATGGGGAGCAATAGTCTTCAACTAAGTTTCTCTAACAAGACAGTTGGCACAACAGGTGTTAAGATCCAGCCGTCAGTCTTAGCAGTTTAATCTTATTCAATCTTTTTATTCTTGAGCAGGGACTATGGATGACATTAAGTTTGGCACAGATGGCTGGCGAGGTGTGATTGCTGCTGATTTTACATTTGAGCGTGTGGCGTTAGTCGCAACAGCCGCCACTCAAATCCTCGCTGATATTTATGGCAAAACCAGTGGTAGCCGTACTGTGGTTGTTGGTTATGATCGGCGGTTTATGGCGGAAACCTTTGCCAAAAAGACGGCGGAGGTTGTCCAATCCCTAGGATTTGATGTGTTGCTTTCTGAAAGTTATGCACCAACCCCAGCATTTAGCTGGGCGGCGAATCAGCAGAATGCTTTAGGGGCTTTAGTTCTAACCGCCAGCCATAATCCAGCTAATTATCTGGGATTAAAAGTGAAGGGGGCATTTGGAGGCTCAATTCCGCCAGAAATTACCCAAAAAATTGAAGCCCAACTCGCTCAACCCTCAGCCTCAGCGTCAACGCCGGGTAAACTCCAATCCTTCGATCCTTGGTCAAGTTATTGTCAGGCGCTGCGTTCCAAGGTGAATTTGGCGAGTATTCAGAACCTGATTACTCAAGGTAAATTAACTGTCTTTGCTGATGTCATGTACGGCGCAGCCGCAGGGGGCTTGAGCAAAATTTTAAATGTACCGATTCAGGAACTCCATAGCTCCCGTGATCCATTATTTGGTGGCGGTGCGCCGGAACCTTTACCTCGTTATCTGTCTCAACTGTTCCGCCACATCCGTACCCACCGACGACAAGCCGAGGGCGCTTTACGGGTAGGATTAGTCTTTGATGGAGATAGCGATCGCATCGCGGCGGTGGATGGACAAGGCAATTTCCTCAGTTCTCAAATTTTGATCCCAATCCTGATTGAACATTTAGCCTCCCGACGGCAAGAGACGGGGGAAGTGGTAAAAACGATTAGTGGTTCGGATTTAATTCCCAAAGTTGCCCAGCTTTATCAATTGCCTCTCCACGAAACGCCGATTGGGTACAAATATATCGCTGATCGCATGCTCTCGACCCAAGTCTTGCTGGGTGGTGAAGAATCGGGTGGAATTGGGTATGGAACCCATATCCCAGAACGGGATGCTCTCCTCTCCGCCCTGTATCTGTTGGAAGCGATCGCCCAATCAGGGATGGATTTAAGCCAACTTTACCAACGGTTACAAGAGCAAGCAGGCTATACCTCAGTCTATGACCGCATTGATTTACATCTAGCGGGGATGGAGGAGCGATCGCGCCTACTCAACCAACTGCAAACCCAACCCCCAACTGAGATTAATGGTCAAGGGGTTGTTGATTGTCAGACAATCGATGGGTATAAATTTCGCTTAGCCAATGGTAGTTGGTTACTGATTCGGTTCAGTGGTACCGAACCCGTCTTGCGCCTTTACTGTGAAGCCTCGACTCCAGAACAAGTTCGTCAAACCCTCAGTTGGGCAAAAGATTGGGCAAACAGGAATCAGGGATGAGGGAGCTGGGGGAGCTGGGGGAGCAGAGGGAGCAATGTAGAGACGTGCCATGGCGCGTCTGGGAGCCGGGGGAGCAGAGGGAGCTGGGGGAGCAGAGGGAGCCAGGGGAGAGGGGAGACAAAATTTCTATAGCCCATTACCCTATTCCATAAGACACACCGAGCGAAGCCGAGGTGTTGCCTATTGCCTATTGCCTATTCCCTGTTCCCTGTTCCCTAACAAATGACAAATGACCAACCTAATTGTTGCCACAGGAAATCCCGGTAAATTGCGCGAGATGCAGGCATATCTGGGTGATTTGCCCTGGGAATTGCAGCTTAAGCCACCGGAAATAGAGATTGAGGAAACAGGCGATACCTTTACCGCAAATGCTCGTCTCAAGGCGTTAGGTGTCGCCCAAGCCACGGGTGAATGGTCAATCGCCGATGATTCTGGCTTGCAAGTGGATGCTTTAAATGGAGCGCCGGGGATTTATTCTGCACGCTATGGCAAAACCGATACAGAACGGATTGAGCGGTTGCTGTCTGAATTAGGGAATACATCCAATCGGGGGGCGCAGTTTGTTTGTGCAATCGCGATCGCTCGTCCTCATGGCAAAATCGCCTTAGAAGTGGAGGGGGTGTGCCGAGGTGAAATCCTCAAGACGCCCTTGGGTACAGGTGGCTTTGGCTACGATCCGATTTTTTATGTGCCAGAACAGGAATTGACGTTTGCCCAAATGACTCCGGAACTGAAGCGACGCTACAGTCACCGTGGCAAAGCCTTTGAGTTACTCCTTCCCCAGTTCAACCAACTCTTATGAATTATGAATTAGAAAAATTAATTTTTAATCCATAATTCATAAGTTAGGTTTAAACAGCTTCCAGATTCCGTTCACCCGTTCTGATCCGGACAATTTCCTCAACGGGACTGATGAAGATTTTTCCGTCGCCAATTTCACCCGTGCGAGCAGCAGCAATAACTTTTTCTACTACCATATCGACTTGGGCATCTTCGACGACAATCTCCACCTTGAGCTTTTGCAGGAACTCAACGGTGTATTCAGAACCTCGATAGCGTTCGGTTTGACCTTTTTGGCGTCCAAAGCCCCGAACTTCTGAAACCGTCATTCCGACGATTCCCGCGTTGACGAGGGCGATTTTAACTTCATCGAGTTTAAAGGGTCGAATAATCGCTTCTACCTTTTTCAAGATTCTAGCTCCTCACTTACGTTTCTTTATATGTATCAGACCAGCATGACACGATGAACTACGGCGACTTATTTCGTTGAAGTCGCTGTTTCTGACGTTTCTTCGCCCCTAGTTGCTTCATACTTCCGTATGTAGTAGAGCTAGGCAACTCGGCGTCTAAAGAGGACAGTTCCTGCCCCCTTGCCCAAATCTCGTTGACTTGAGCAGCATTTACGTCTCTATCCTCAACATGATTACAGTCGGGATTAGAGCAAACATGAACTCTATCTGCTAAGGTCTTGGGAGTCAGTTCCCAGCACTTAGCACATCGCTGAGTAGGTTTGAGTTTCTGTGTTGGTGACTCGACATAGAAGCCATTAGCTTCAGCCGCTTTATAGGTTAACAAGTCTCCAATCATACCAAAACCAACGTCAAGGATAGACCGATTTAATCCAGCTTTCTGTGGTTTTCGTTTACCCTTCTTGGCTTTGCCTGTCATTTTTTTGACATTTAGCCGTTCACCAGCCATTAGGCTATTACTGCTGACTATATCAGTTCCGGAGATAATCGCGATTTAGTTTTACACTCCCATCAATAAATTTTTTGTAACATTGAATACATTTATTTGGGGTGTCGTATGCATTGCCCGTCGCCAATCGCCAATTCCCAGACGGTCAACACTCAGTCAGGGCGGGTTTTGTACAAACGTTACCATCAATAGCTTGCGCGATAATCCCTAAACCCGCCCCTACACACTCAACACTTCCCAAGGCTACGGTGGTCGATCGCCCAACTTTTGATTAAAATGAAAATATATCACAGGGGGCCTTAATGGTTTCGACGTGTTGGTGAAAGCCAACCCGTGATACAGGTCGAGAGTGAGTCTTCTCTCGTAAATCCCGGACTCAAAAAAAAGTAACTGCGAACAACATCGTTCCTTTTGCTCGTAAGGCAGCTCCTGTAGCCGCTTAAATACCTCTCATAGGTTCGAGCGTTCTTAGTCTGACTCCGTTAAGGGCTAAGGACACAACCCCAACGGATGCGCTAGGCGAGCTGTCTTTGGTCGGCTCTCTAGCAAAGACCTAACCAAAGCATCCCACCATCCGGGATAATGGATGGTTCCCGCCCTGAGGATGAGAAGGGCTAAACCTGTGAATGATCGGTAGGTAAATACCCAATGCGGACACGGGTTCAATTCCCGTAGGCTCCATTTCTCAATTCAATTTTCAGATGCAATAAGACCCCTTCATCTAGCATGAAGGGGTTTTTATCATTGATTATACGTTGATTAGTTTGCCATAATTCATACCAAATCTGCTTCGTTAACCTCTTATATTACCGGGGTGCTGTTTCCTAAGCCTTCTGCCATCTAATCTCTGCCATCTGCCTTGTCCTTACCAAAAAGGAAATAGTGAACCCAGATTTAGGCTCAGATTATCCGGATGAATGCCTTGATGACAGAAAAAGGTAATCAAACGCCTTCGGTACCCTGATCAATTTATTAACAATTGTTGCGGGTCAGATGAATGAACTCCAAACTCCGGCTTTGGTGTTCATTCAATCATGATATTGGAGGTAAGGATGCGAGGATTTGACCGCCCAAAAGGAGTAGGGGATTCATCCTATCCAACCGAATCCCTGACTCTGGAGTACCTCATCCTTAAATATGTAAACAACAACGAGCAAGAGCAAGTTATTATGGTAATGCAACCTACGTATGGTAATGGTTTTATCGATAGCTCAACCATTGAACTTTCTCAGGAAGGATTGCGGTCTATTCTGAATCAGATTGAGGCGGAACTCATCGATAGTGAAGTTTACCGCCGCACAATGGCTGGGTTACAAACGATGTTAGGCGAAGCCTCAAGCAATGCTCATATTCTAGTCAAGGCGGTGGGGCGAGAAGCCGTCAGGCTGACATTTCAGGAATTTGCCAGACAGTATAAGGTGGTTCCTGTGACTCCTGTGGCTTCTGAGGGAATGAATCAACCGACAGAAACCGAAGAGGAGGAGTTGGAGATTCCCCAAACTGAAGAGACGGAATGTCCCATTGGCTCGAAAGAAACGATGTCCCATAGAGTTGAGACAAACTTATCGCCCAGTTTAGCAGATCGAGAGATTGGGGAAACTCAGTCGCGTAAAAAACTCACTAAAGCAGAATTAGCCGCCCAAAAGCTTTCCCTAGAACGGGAAGAGATGTTGCAGCAAATTGGTCAACAACTGCGACGAGCGCGTAAATCCCGCTCTTTGAGCCTTCAGCAACTACATCGCCAAACCTTAGTCCCCATTCATCAAATTGAAGCATTAGAAACGGGTAGTCTGGCGCAATTACCAGAGGATATTTATGTTCGTGGTTTTATTCGTCGGCTTGGTTATGCTCTAGGGTTAGATGGTGTAGGGTTAGCCTTGTCTTTGCCGGAAATTGATCCGGTCAAGTCTGTGATTCCTTCCTGGTATAAAGATCCTGTAGCGACAGGGTTTCACCTTAAATCTGTTCATTTATATCTAGGTTACGCCACGCTGATTGCAGGAGCGGTGGGAGGACTCAACTGGATGTCGCAGCAACAATCTGCACCCCAAAATACAGCGGAACCTGAACCTATTCCTTCGGGTCAAAACGCTAATTCTCCAACAGCTGAAACTAACAGATCTACGCATAAGCCTGGAATTAAATCGAGTCAAACTGGTGTACAAGCAGGAGATGATATTGCTCCCCCTGAGGCATTTCCGTTTTGAGGAGATGGGGAAGATAGGGGAGATAGGGGAGATAGGGGAGATAGGGAAGATGGGGAAGATAGGGGAGATGGGGAAGATAGGGGAGATAGGTGAGATAGGGAAGATGGGGAAGATAGGGGAGATAGGGGAGATAGGGAAGATAGGGAAGATAGGGAAAATGAGGAAATTTTTTCGGCGGAAGCATCAACAATTAACAAAGGACGAATGACGTAGCTTGCTTCTCGATGAAAGCGAGTATGACGAATGACAAATGATAAATGACAACTTTATAGACTCTTTGCCAATTCCTCACCAATTCCTAACACACATCTATCTGACAGCATCCCTGTAGTCAGAATAAAGAGATAGGAACATTGAATAAGACTCGGTTATTAGCAGCTTCCTTGGTAATACAGTAGGACTTACGCGATTTGAGGATTAAAACCCTATATAGAGGCAGGGTGGGCATTGCCCACCCTACATATACTCCTGTACAGTCCCGAATCATAAGCCGTCTGGAAAGCGCGAATTGCTCCTGAAACTGGTTCTAATAATCCTTGGATCAGAACTATATAGTGTTTCCTTAACAGTTTTTAGCAATCTTACCCCCTTTAAACAAGTGACTTACTTAATCTGTACTTGTGAAATTTTGCACAAGCAAATCTATCCGTTAAGTTTGGGCGCGAATACCATTGGGCGGGAAGAGGATAATACTATTGTGGTTGACCATAGCTATCTTTCCCGTTATCACGCTCAAATTCTGCTTTCTCCTGAGGTTGTGATACTTCGGGATCTCCATAGTCTAAATGGTACATTTGTTAATGAATTTAAAGTGGAAGAATGTCAACTTAAGGATGGAGATTCTATTCGTTTAGGAAATGTATCATTCCAATTTGTGCAGCAAATATCTAAGGTTGAGGAACCTGCATCATCAGACAGTGATACTGAACTTTCAATTGTCAAGCAAGTCTCTCCGGAAGAAACTCGAATTGCAATTACTGACTTATTGCAAACCGATAAATCAGACAACTCTATTATCAAACTGAAGCAGCAGGATGCTCATCAACGAACGGTTGATAAATTGCAAATTTTACTGGAAGTTAGTAAACAACTGTCCTCTCCTGAAGACCCGGATCAATTGCTGCAAAAAATCGTCGATTTGCTGTTTGAAATTATGCATATCGATCGCGCCACAATTTTGATGGTTAATGAAACCCGTGATAGTCTGGAACAAAAAGCCGTAAACTGGCGGTCTGGAATCCCAACTGACGAAAACTTTTACAGTAGCAAAATCACTAATTTCGTCCGTGATCAGGGGGATGCAATTCTCACCCATGATGCGCGAAAAGATAACTTATTTAACGATTCAATCTCCATTGTTGAACAAGGAATTCATGCCGCAATGTGTGTTCCTCTGAAGCCCGCAGATGAGGTAATTGGCGTATTGTATGTGGATAATTTGTCAATGACCGATATCTATTCTGATGAGGATTTAGAGTTTTTAACCTGTCTAGCCAACCAAGCCGCGATCGCGATCGAAAATTCTCGCCTGTATAAGAAGATGCAGGAACAGGAAGTAATGAGGGCAAAATTGGAACGATTCTTTCCTCAATCGGTGAGTCGTAAGTTACGGGAAGAAGGGAATTTAGCCACGGTGGAGACAGAAGTGACGGCTTTGTTTGCCGATATTAGCAACTATACGCAAATGTCGGCGGAAATGGAACCGCGTCAGATTGTGGAAATGCTGAATGAGTATTTCCAAGTCATTGTTGAAGAGATTGTGTTTCCTTATGAAGGAACATTAGAAAAGTATATCGGTGATGGAATTCTGGCAATTTGGGGCGCACCGTATCGTCAACCTAATGATGTAGATTTAGCGGTACAGGCGGCGATTGAAATGCAATGGGCGGTGTCCCGCTTAAATCAAAAATGGATTCGCGAAAACCGACAACCGATTCAAATTCACATTGGCTTGAATACGGGGACAGTTGCGGCGGGCAATATTGGGTCTAAAAATTTGATTCAATATGCCACGATAGGTGATACGACGAATGTGAGTAGTCGAATTTGTGACGTGGCTAAAGCCGGGGAAATTTTAATTGCTGAAAGTACGTTTGATCAGCTAGGTGATCCGACTATTCCCCTCGAAAAGATATCACCGGTTTGGGTGAAGGGTAAGGCTTCGCCGTTACATCTCTATCGGGTTTTGTGGGAACAATATAACGCGACGGATGTATTGTGCGAGAATGTTGATTTAGTAACCACAGTTAGCCGATCTTAAGCATTAAGCCCAGCACTAACGTCTGGCATCCCCACACCCTACTGTCGTGGCACACCTTATTTGGTGGAAGGTGTAAAGTCTTAGGGATAGACGGCAAAAGTATCCAAGGGATAAAGGGGGTTCCTTAAGCGGATTTGGTCTTACTGCCTCAGGTGCATCTGGCTTCCGATGTGCTGATTGTGTTGTGCTTTACATAGGGGGTGTCACCCCTCCCTGCTATCCTTGATTTTGTCATCCTGACCGATAACCAAAGACTGTGAAAACTGGGTTAATGCCGATATGACTCGGATAAACCTAGAGTAGGGCTTGCTGAATAAGTATTGGGGAGATGGGGTGAGGGAATCAGGGAGAAGTGGTAAACGCTATACTCTCATTAGTTTTCAGCTTAAGTTGAGAAAAATGTTCATTAAGAGTCCCCCACAGATGGTGGTTCAACGGTAAAGCAAGCGTAAATCCTGACTATTCAGGTCAATGTTGCCTCTGGATATATCTGTTATGGAGCCGTGGTTAAAATTACTTCTGCAATGGGCTATCCCTGTTTTTAAGAGCCTAGTCTATCTGAAAACAACTAATCAATTCAGTGGTATACCCCTAAACGAGAAACCAATATCGAAACTTAAGCCGATAATCATACCCGATCAGGGGGTCGATAAACCCCCTCAAGGGGAAAAAGTGGTGGCAATGGGGCAACATTTCGCCAACAAACTGCCAGACGTGATCAACGCGATCGCGCAAACCGTAGATGACACGGATCACCTAGAACAGCAGCGCTTCCAGCAACAGAAAGCCCTGCAGCAACAACTCGTCAGCGAACATCGCCAAACCCTATTCAAACTCGCTGCCTATCACCGGGAAACCACCCTCCAGTTACCGGAAGTCCATAAAATCCTCGATCATTGGCCCCTGCGCCTGTTTCCCTCCCAACTCCTCGAACCTCATCGACCTAATCGCCCGATTCCGTTGCGAATTTTTATTGCCCCTCCTCAGGTTCAGTTTGAACGGTTTGGCGAGATCCCGTCGCAAGTGCCAGATATTGAACTGGGTTTGGCGCAACGATTGCGAGAATTTCTCAGTCAACATTATTCCCTACACTCTCAAGTAAGACCCACTGAATTTTTAGGCGGGGCGTGGGAGAGTAAGCGGTTTCATAGTGAATCGAGTATTAAGGCGCTGTTTAGCCTGTTGAAATCTGAGCCAACCTTAATTTTAGAGTCGGAAATTGATGGAGATTTTCTGATTTTTCGCCTCGCCTATTGGGGATTGGGACAGGAGAGTTACTGTTATTCTACGTTATGTAAGTTCTCCTATCGCGATTTTATCTACGAATCCGCCAAAGTCCGGGCGTTGAAATGGAAAACCACGCGAGATAAACTCCTGGCATTGGGTAAGAGTCTTGAGGATATTAATGCCAAAGGTGGCGACAATGCGATTAATTTAGCCTATTTAGAAGAAGCTGAGGAATTACAGCAAGCTGGAATTGATACCCATGAATTGATTTTTCCCTATAAAGTGAACCGCAAAGACTGGGATAACTTTTGCCAGTTTTTAAGTACCTGTCACTGTTTAGTGGCGGGCTGGGTGTCGGATATCCATCATCTGGTTCATTCGGATGTACCGCCGCTTTTGCCGGAATTATTACCGCCCTTAATTGCAGAGGTTTCTGATCCCGATTTAGTCCAAGTGGTGATGCAAACTACTCTTTCAATTTATCAAGAGGTGTTACAGTCCCTGATTAGTGAACGCCCTTACTGGGAACCGGAACTGAGTTTAAAACTGGCACAGAGTTTGACCTGTTTACCCGATAAATCTTGGGCAACGATACAGATTAAATCGTCTCTGAAAGCGTGGCTGCAACAACGGCAACAGCCGCATCGGGAAGGCTTACAGGCATTTGAGGCGATGCGATTGGTATTAACCCAACAGGATTACAACTATTGCCAGATGCTGCAATCCTGTTTAGCCGCTGTGGGGGATGAACAGGGGGCAAATCAAGTTCAGGACTTGCTAGAGGCGATCGCATCCCGTCAACAGTCGCAGACGTTTGCTAATCTGAGCTTAACCTCTACGTTCACGGGACTCAGTGGTAAAGTCCGGGCGATCGCGATTCATCCCCATGGACGCACCCTGTTAAGTTGTGGCGGTGATAGTACGATTAAGATTTGGGATATTATCAGCCTGAATTCGACACCCATTCAGAAGTTGAATGGGCATTCGGGTGGCGTTTTAACCCTTACCCTTAGTCACGATGGGCAGATCTTAGCCAGTAGCGATCAGTCGAAAAATCGCAGTTATATTAAAGTTTGGAATCTACATCAGGGTAAACTGCTGTGGACGCTTTCGGGACATCGCAAGCAGATTCATTCCCTAGCGATTAGTCCGGATAATCAAACTCTGGCTAGTGGTTCCCACAAAATTAAGTTATGGAACTTAAACACAGGAGAACCCTTCCGCACGCTATTTGGGCATAAAGAATGGGTGTATTCCCTAGCGATTAGTCCCGATGGTCAAAGTTTAGTGAGTGGAAGTGGGGATAAGACGGTTAAGATATGGAAATTGGCAACAGGGGAATTATTACGGACGCTGAGTGGACATAAAGCCAGTGTTAGGGCGGTGGCGATTAGTCCCGATGGGCAAACGATTGTGAGTGGGAGTGAAGATCAGACGATTAAACTCTGGGATTTTGAGACGGGGAAACTCTTGGCGACATTAACTGATCATACAGGAGCGGTGTATGCGATCGCGCTGAGTCCAGATGGTGAATATCTGATCAGTGGGAGTGAGGACAAGACAATCAAGGTTTGGCATCTGCATCGGGGAGAACTTATGCAAACCCTTGAGGATCATACCGCCCCAGTATACGCCCTTGCCATTGGTGGCGATGGACTCCTTGCTAGTGGGAGTGAGGATCAGACGATTAAATTGTGGCGTCCCCGATAAAATAAAAGTAAAGTATTGAGTTACCTAAATTAACCTTGGGGAGTCGTGCATCCCAGCACGCTCATCACAGATTACAGCGTGGGTCTTACGACTCCCCAAACCCCTGCTAAGATAAAGGGCTGTAGAGAAAACAGTTTCAGGAGAAAAACGCGAGTGCTAACCCTTGGCGTCAACATTGACCACATCGCTACCATTCGACAGGCGCGGCGCACTGTGGAACCCGATCCCGTGGCGGCGGCGGTGTTAGCCGAATTAGCGGGGGCGGATGGGATTACTGCCCACCTGCGGGAAGATCGACGCCATATCCAAGATCGGGATATCCGACTCTTGCGGCAAACGGTGCGAACTCACTTAAATATGGAAATGGCACCGACAGAAGAAATGGTGGCGATCGCACTTGAGGTTAAACCGGATTATATTACCCTAGTTCCAGAACGGCGGGAAGAAGTCACCACTGAGGGAGGATTGGATATTGCGGGTCAAAAGTCGCGCCTGGGTGAAGTGGTGGCTCAGTTGCAAGATGCGGGGATTCCCGTTAGTCTATTTATCGATGCTGATCCTGCCCAGATCGAAGCATCGGCGGCAATTAACGCCAAGTTTATTGAACTGCATACCGGATCTTATGCCGAAGCCAAAGACGAAGCGAGTCGCCAAACGCAACTAGAACTCTTAGCCAAAGGATGCCAACAAGCGATCGCGGCTGGGTTGCGTGTGAATGCAGGTCATGGTTTAACCTATTGGAATGTTTACCCAGTGGCTTGTTTAGAAGGTATGGAAGAACTTAATATTGGTCATAGTATTATCGCACGAGCCTCGCTAGTTGGATTAGAACGAGCCGTTCGGGAAATGAAGCAAGCCATGCGAACAAAAGATGAGGGGAGTTAAGTCAAAAATGTTCCATACATACTATGACACGTCTGTCAATTGTCGGGCAGGTTTAGCCATAATTGTCGGGGCGGGTTTAGCCACACTTGTCGGGGCGGGTTTAGGGAATCAATTCAGCTAGTCACCGATAACTGTTCAACGAAACCCGCCCTCCCCACCCATAAATGAACTTGCCCGACTAGCGAAACGAAGCATCTTCCCCAATCACCTGTTCACCAATCACCCAATTAAAACCATGCAAACCTATTACTATCTAGTCGCCAGTCAACGCTTCTTACTTGAAGAAGAACCCTTTGAAGAAGTTCTCAGAGAACGAACCAAAGACTACCAGGATAAGGGAAAAGAGATTGACTTTTGGCTGGTCAAACAACCCGCCTTTTTAGAAGCCCCAGAAATGGCGCAAGTCAAACAAGACTGTCCTCAACCCGCCGCCGCTGTTATTTCAACCAACCCCAACTTTATCACTTGGTTAAAGCTACGCTTAGAATTCGTCAAAACTGGAGAATTTCAGGCACCTTCGGATACAATTCCTGACCCCATTGCCTCTTTAGCCTCTGTCTCTTAACCGAGGCTTCCGTTCAACCCCAACTCTAAAAACCATAAGCTGGGGCAGCTAACCAAGAAATAAGTACCCCTAAGATTGAACCCACAATCACTTGAAATGGGGTATGCCCCAGTAATTCTTTCAGACGATCCTCATTAAACTCTTTGCCTTCTTGAAATAACTCATCAATAATTTGATTAAGGATACGAGCTTGCTTACCTGCGGCTTGTCGAACACCTGCGGCATCGTACATCACAATAACAGCAAAAATAGTCGCGATCGCAAAATTAGGAGACGCCCATCCCATTGTTTGCCCCACACCCGCAGCCAAGGCGGTAACCAGCGCTGAATGAGCGCTAGGCATCCCGCCAGTTGTCACCAAGGTGCGGAGATTAAATTTCCGATCTTTCGTTAACTCGACCAGTAGCTTAAGCAGTTGAGCCACTAAACAAGCAATCAGCGCAACCAGCAGTACCTGGTTGTTTAGGATGTTGCCAAAATCCTGCATCGTGTTTCAGTTAAAATTTGTTGTTGATCAACGGATGTTTGAGCAGTTACAAATCAAAGGAGTTGCTCTGGAAATCCCTGTTCCCTGTTCCCTATTCCCTATTCCCTATTCCCTATTCCCTGACAAACACCTAATACGTCCGTGCGGTAATGAAATCAGCCAGAGCAATTAAGGGTTGAGAGCGCTCACCAAACGGTTCAAGTTGGGCAATAGCCTCTTCAATCAACTCTTGAGCTTTAGCTTTAGAAGCCTCTAGTCCCCAGAGGCTAGGATATGTCGCTTTCTGCGCTTGCAGGTCTTTCCCCGCCGTTTTGCCTAATTCCTCCTGAGTCGCGGTGATGTCCAGGATATCATCGATAATTTGAAACGCTAAGCCAATATTTTGAGCATAGCGAGACAGACGTTCTATATCCGCATCGGTTGCATCTGCCAAAATTCCACCACAGACGACACAAGTTTCCAGCAACGCTCCGGTTTTATGGGTGTGAATGTAATTGAGGGTTTCCTCTTGAATATCCGATTTTCCCTCTGATTCCAAATCAACCACTTGACCCCCAACCAATCCAGTTGCGCCCACGGTTCGACCTAGACGAGCAATCACCTGCAATACCCGCTCGGCTGGAACGCCTTGGGTTTGGGTGGCGACATATTCAAATGCATACGCCAGCAAACCATCGCCCGCCAGAATCGCCATATCCTCACCGTAAACCTTATGATTGGTGAGTTTACCCCGACGGTAGTCGTCGTTATCCATTGCGGGGAGATCATCATGAATTAACGACATGGTGTGGAGCATTTCCAAAGCGCAAGCGGTTGGCATTGCCATCTCAATCGTGCCACCCACCAGTTCACAGGTTGCCAGACAAAGAATCGGACGCAACCGTTTCCCCCCAGCTAAGAGAGAATAGCGCATTGCCTCATAAATCTTTTCCGGATAACCTAGGGGCAAAGAACGGTCTAAAGCTGCCTCCACTTGAGCTTGGCGCTCTTTTAAATAGGTCGATAAATCAAAGGCTGGGGATTCCCCATTGGGGGCAGGTCGCCCATCTGTTGCTACCATGCCATCATTCCTTAAATCGTCTGTGTACTGTCTTAACAATTCTACGAGCCTAGGCGCGTTATGAGTGAACCCTGGTATAGCTCAAAACAGTATTTTGCAATAACATCGTCACCGTCATCGGTCCAACGCCACCAGGAACCGGCGTGATAAATTGGGTCATATCCCGAACGGCGTCAAAATCCACATCACCCACGAGGCGGGATTTTCCTTGAGTATCGGTGACGCGATTTATACCCACATCAATCACAATGGCATTCGGTTTAACCTGATCCGCCGTAATTAAATTAGGGCATCCGGCAGCAGTAATCAAGATATCTGCCTGACGAATCAGTTCAGGCAAATTTTTTGTCCGTAAATGGGCAACAGTAACGGTAGCATCAGCTTCGAGTAACATTAGCGCCATGGGCTTGCCCACCAAAATACTCCGCCCCACGACAACAGCATGTTTTCCTTTCACATCAATCTGGTACTCCCGCAACAGGCGCATCACTCCCGCTGGCGTACAGCTTTGCAGTCCCGTTTCACCTCGCACCAGACGCCCTAAATTTAGGGGATGCAGTCCATCGACATCTTTATTGGGATCAATTTGGTGGAGTAAATAGACGCTATTTAGGTGTTCAGGTAAAGGAAGTTGCAGGAGGATACCATCGACATTTGGATCTTGATTGAGGCGATGAATGGTTTGCTCGACCTCGGATTGAGAGACATCAGCCGGAAAATGTTGCCCAAAGGAGGCAATCCCAACTTTGGCACAAGCACGTTCTTTATTCCGCACGTAGGCAGCGCTAGCCGGGTTATCACCGACCATTAGCACTGCTAATCCAGGGGGGCGTCCATACGTTGGTTGGAGCCGTTCTACTTCCGCTTTGAGCTGATCTTGAATGCGTTGAGCCAGGGCTTTGCCATCCAGTAACTGAGGGTAAACAGATTTCATCGGCAGGTTGAAAGACATCAAAGGACTTTGATTATTGTACGGGCAGTGGTGTCACTGCCCAGTATTCAATTCTCAAGCATCTAAGCTATAACCGGGATGTACACCATTTAGCGTGGGGAACAGTCATGGCAATGTCTGCTCAAAACGACCATCGCTCACGCCTTTGCTCGTCAATTTCAACTCGCCAAAGGTTAACTATGTTTTATCTCCTGCCAATGTGTGCTTTGCTGTTTGGAGGAGGACTGGTAAGTTGTAGCAATGTCCCTCTGCTGGGTAGTCCGAATGGTATGGGTAGCGCCCACACCGTAGATGTTACGGCGATTAGTGAGATCCAATCTACTCAGAATACCCAAGAAGTGGTTTATCTTCAAGGTCAAGTGATCAGTCAAGCCCCCTTTTTGAACTCCGGGGCTTATCAAGTCCAGGACACCACAGGCAAAATTTGGATTGTCAGCAATCAAGAACTTCCCAATGTGGGGGATCAGGTTGTAATTGGGGGACAGGTACAATTTCAAAGTATTCCCATCGGTGGACAGGAAATGGGTGAAGTCTATCTTCAGGAAACCGAACAGCTTGAGTGATTTGTCCTTTGTCATTTGTCTTATGTCATTCGTTATTGGTAAGAATGAAGAGTCAATCGATTGAAGTCGCGATCGCGATTCTCTACCGTTCGGGACGGTTGCTGATGCAGCTAAGGAACGACATCCCTGGCATTCTTTATCCGGGGTGCTGGGGGTTCTTTGGCGGTCATATGGAACCGGGCGAAACGCCAGAGGAAGCGATGCGGCGAGAATTACTCGAAGAAATTTGCTATGCTCCGCCCCAATTGGCAAAGTTTGATTGCTATAATGATGCCCACGTTATTCGTCATATATTCCACGCGCCGTTAACGGTGGAATTGAATCAATTGGTATTACAAGAAGGTTGGGATCTGGGTTTATTGACGCCTGAACAAATTAAGGCAGGTCAGGCTTATTCGGAAGTAGCGGATCAGGTGCGTCCCTTGGGGCAACCTCACCAGACAATTTTATTAGATTTTTTGGCAAGGAAACCTTACCCATGACCCTGACGCGCCTACGATTGTCTCATCTGTTCCGTTTTAGCCGATATGCTAGCCTGTCCATGAAACTGATGGCGGTGGGAATGGTGATTACCTTGGTGTTCATCCTCATCGCTATTTTTGCCCCTGTTTTTCAAGCATGGGGATGGCTGCAAGATCCCACCGCATCCCTGATTAACCCGATTCACGAACCTCCGGGTAGCGACCATTGGTTTGGTACGACACGCCAAGGGTATGATGTTTTCTCCCGCACCTTGTTTGGTTCTCAAGCGGCGCTAAAGGTGGTGATTCTGGCAACCAGTTTGAGTTTAATTATTGGTGTTCCCTTGGGGTTAGTTAGTGGGTATCTCGGCGGTCGATTAGATCGGGTGTTGCTGTTTTTGATGGATACGATCTATACCTTGCCGGGATTGTTGTTATCGATTACCTTAGCCTTTGTGGTGGGGCGAGGCGTCTTCAATGCCGCGATCGCACTGAGTATTTCTTACGTTCCCCAATATTATCGCGTTGTTCGTAACCATACTGTCAGCGTTAAAACGGAATTATTTATCGAAGCCGCCCAAGCGATGGGAGCAACCCCTGGGCGGGTTCTCTCCCGTTACCTATTTCTGAATGTGATTCAAAGCGTCCCGGTTTTATTTACCCTCAACGCCGCTGACGCTATTTTAATTTTAGGGGGACTGGGATTCTTGGGACTGGGACTACCGGAAGAAACCCCAGAATGGGGACATGATTTGCGTCAAGCGCTGGATGCTTTACCCACAGGAATTTGGTGGACAGCGTTATTTCCTGGTTTAGCGATGACATCGATGGTGGTTGGCTTATCGTTATTGGGAGAAGGGTTAACGGAGATTATTAATCCTCATTGGCGAGAGGGGAGATGAGGCGGCTCTACGGCTCTAGCTCCCCCTGCTTTATATCAGATTGTGGTGAGTACAACGGATTTCCTTAAATACAGCTACGGCGAGGTATTTTTCAACGACGACAAAGAACGTTTATTAGGGTTAGCTGAGGGGTTGTCGATGACTAAAACTATTGCGATCGTAAAACTATTGCGCTCGCGAATCCTAAATGAGCGATCGCGTCCTAAGCTGTTCTGTATTTAAACCTGAATGTCAATAAAATAATGGCAAGCATCCTGGTCGTGGCACACCGAATGAGAGTGGATTAGCGTTACACCCAGAAACTGTAGGGGCGCACGGCGTGCGCCCGGTTTAATGAGGGAGTATCCGACAAAGGTGATATCCTCCCTGGCAAAGGAACCGGAAATCGCCCCACTCTGATCGAATAATTAAGACGTAGCCTGAAAAGCTGAGAATTCTATCAGCCAATTTGTATGAAATTTATCCAACCCAAATCTCTACGTTTTGCCGCCATTGGTGGGTTACTACTCATTCCCCTGGCTAGTGCAGGGTTATGGTGGACAAGTTCTGTTGCCCAATTGCCTCAACCTGCTAATGTATCTCAAGATAACCCATCCCTCTATCCGGTTCATCCTGATGAACCTGTTGACTATACTTTAAATGAACGCTTTTCTCTCTCCAACTCCCTAGAACGAATTCAACAAATTAGAAACGCCCTATCTAGCTTCCAGGAATTAACCGAAGCTAGCCAACCGATTTTAGGCGATCGCCAAATGGCGGAAATTGGTCATACTGACTGGGAAACGCAACATCTAGGCTTCCATAACTGGCTGGGTTCTGTAGAAGGCACGCTGAAAAAACAAGCGTATCAGATTGCTAAACTCGAATTTGAACTTGCCCAAGAACAATACCAAGATGGCGAAATCTCCCAAGCTATTTTAGACCAGAAAGAAGCTAATTACCGCCGCGCCCAACAAGACTTCCAATCCTTTTGGAATTCATTCAACATCACTGATTAATATGGTTGAATATGGCATATTCCCTGTTCCCTGTTCCCTGTTCCCTGTTCCCTGTTCCCTGTTCCCTGTTCCCTGATAAATGACAAATAACGTAATTGGTATTGACTTAGGTGGAACCGCGATTAAGCTGGGACGTTTCCAGAAAGATGGCACTTGCATCCAATCGTTAACCGTGGCGACACCTCAACCGTCAACCCCCAAAGCCGTGGTTGAAGTGATGGCAGAGGCGATCGCACAACTTGATACTAACCATAACGTGATTGCCATTGGTGTGGGTACTCCCGGACCTGCGGATGCAACCGGACGGATTGCGAGAGTGGCGATTAACCTCAATGATTGGCATGATATTCCCTTAGCCGATTGGTTAGAAGCTAAAACAGGTTGTCCGACGATTATCGCCAATGATGCCAATTGTGCGGGTTTAGGCGAAGCTTGGTTAGGTGCAGGACGTCAGTTTCGCCATCTGATTATGCTGACGTTGGGTACTGGCGTCGGCGGTGCAGTTATTCTAGATGGGAAACTCTTTGTCGGTCACCAAGGCGCGGCTGGGGAGTTAGGATTAATCACATTAAATCCAGAGGGTCCGCCTTGTAATAGTGGCAATCAGGGGTCTCTGGAACAATATCTGTCCATTGGGGCAATTCGCCGCCGTACTGGAAAAGAATCGGCTGAACTGGGGATTTTGGCAAACCAAGGCAATCCAAAGGCGTTAGCATTCTGGAACCATTACGGACGGGATTTAGGTGCAGGATTGGCGAGTTTGATTTATGTCCTTACTCCAGAAGCGATTATTATTGGCGGTGGAGTGAGTGCCAGTGCCAAATTTTTCTTCCCAGCGGCTTGGGCAGAAATTGAACGTCGAGTGTTACCCAGTTCTCGTACAGGTTTACAGTTACTTACAGCTACCCTCGGTAATCAGGCGGGAATGGTCGGGGCAGCTAAGTTAGCGTTACAAATGAGAAATGATGAATTATGATTGGTCATTTGCCCTTCGTCCTTCGTTAAATAGTTACCCGTTAGGAAGATGTGCGATCGCATCAAACCGATAAGATGTAATAAGTCGTGGAAATAAACTCAATACGATGAGGTGCTGTGAGGAGTCCTCAAACCCTGACAAATGACGAAGGACAAATGACGAATGAATTCCCAGTTGCCACCTAAAAGAGTATTACTCGTCGTCAACCGTCAGTCTCGTCACGGACAAGAACATCTCGCCGAAGCCATTCGTCAACTGAAGCAACTGGGTTTTATTGTACTAGAAGAATTAACAGACAATCCCCTAAACCTTCCGGACATAATCCGTCACTATCACCATCAGGTAGACGTGGTAATTATTGGGGGAGGAGATGGTACACTGAATGCCGCGATAGATGGGTTAGTCGATACTCAATTACCGTTAGGGATTTTACCCTTAGGAACAGCGAATGATTTGGCGCGGACGTTGCAAATTCCCATGGCTATACCCCAAGCGTGCCAAGTCATTGCCACAGGTCGATACCATAAAATAGACTTAGGATTGGTAAATAATCACTACTTTTTTAATGTAGCCAGTTGTGGGTTGAGTGTGCAAATTACTCAGCGCCTCACCAAAGATGCCAAACGTCGCTGGGGAATTCTGGCGTACCTCGCTACAGCCTTCAAGGTAATGTGGCAAGCACGACCCTTTCGGGCAGCAATTCGCATCAATGGAGAAACGATTCGGATCAAAACAATTCAAATTGCCATCGGGAATGGGCGACATTATGGGGGGGGAATGACTGTGGCACATGACGCCACCATTGATGATCAAAAACTAGATTTGTACAGTCTGGAAATGCGGCATTGGTGGCATATTTTATTGATACTCCCGGCGTTATGGCGAGGACAACACAAGGATTTACCCGGAGTCCGGACTCTCCAGGGTACGGAATTTGAAATCTATACTCGTAAACCGCGTTCTATCAATACCGATGGAGAAATTACCACCTCTACACCAGCTACATTTCGCGTGATTCCCCAAGCGATATCGGTTTTGGTGCCCAGAAATGGTGAGTTTTAACCCTTCGCTTCGCTAGTCGAGTACCTTCACAGAACGACGGTAAAGATAGAACCTTGGGGATGGTTGTCAGTGACAAATATTCTGCCATGATGCGCCTCAATCACCATTTTACAAAAGGTTAACCCTAAGCCAATCTGAGACACCCCACTCATTAAATCTCCTACTTCATATTTGTCAAAAATATGGTGCTTGCGTTCTTCACTAACTCCTGGACCTGAATCGATAATCTGAAGTTCGGCTTTTGAGTCGGGAAAATTGGAGGGGATAGCATCATGACGATAATTAACAGTGACAATGACTAAACTGTCTGGAGGAGAGAATTTGATCGCGTTGGAAATTAAATTCTCTAATACGCGATGAAATAAGTTTATATCAAGGAACAGAGAATCTTGGTTATCAGCTAACTTGGTTCTGAGTTTTACTTTTTTCTGTTTAGCAATTTCCTGAAACTGAAACATCACATCAGCAATCAATTCATTGAAATCAACAAACGCTTGATTTAATACCATTTTCCCTGATTCCATTTTCGCCAACATCAATAAGTTATCGATCATGGAGTTGAGTTCGCGACTGGAGTCAGAAATAATTTGCAATCGCTGTAAATCCTTAGTATTGGCGGCAGTTTGTAGCAGTAAATCGCTACAGAGTAAAATATTCGTCAGCGGATTTCTTAAATCATGGACGATCATATTCGACAAATCTTCCCGCATCCGCAACGTCGCTTCTAAGGCATCATATTGCTGCTTAATCCGTAACATCGATCGCACTCTTGCCCGTAGTTCAATTCCGCTGACGGGTTTGGTGATAAAATCATCAGCACCTGCATTTAGCGATCGCGCCAGGTCTTCTTTGGAGTTAAGTGCCGTTACAATAATCACGGGAACGTGTTTCCAATGGGAATCGGATTTGATGATGCGGCAAACCTCAATCCCATTTAACTTCGGCATCATCACATCCAGTAAGATAACATCCGGTTCCACGGAGTCGAGAAGGTTTAACGCTTCTGCACCACTTGACGCATAAAATAAGTCATACCCCTCTCGATAGAGATGGGCTTCTATCACATCAAAGGCATTGGGATCATCATCCACGATTAGGATAGACGTATTCTGATTTAGGCTAACCATAGGTAGCAATGTTTAGGTAAAGATAGGCAGGAGGCTGCAAGGCTGCAAGGCAGAGGGTAAGGCGTAAGGTGGCAAGGTAGCAGGAAATGATAACGGTTTAGATGGATTATGATATATTTAGTGTTTTGAATCCTGTGAGTATTGAACGAATAAAGTCAATAAGAGCATTACCCTTCTACTCTTTTACCCCTGATTCAGATATTGTTCAATCAGCTTCACCAACCTTTTCAAGCTAATCGGCTTCGCCATATACTCCGTTGCCCCTGCCGCCAAGCATTTTTCCCGATCCCCAGGCATTGCCAAAGCGGTTACGGCAATAATCGGCATTCCCGGCAAATTCCGATCCGCCCGAATCTGGCATGTTGCTGCTAATCCATCCATTTCTGGCATTTGAATATCCATTAAAATTAAATCTGGTATATACTGTTTAGCTTGCTGCACCGCTTCCATACCGTTTCGGGCTAAAACCACCCGAAACCCTTTACTGTGCAAATAATCCGTCAGCGTGACAATATTTGCCTCATTATCTTCTGCCAATAGAATTAACGGTAACGATTGTGCCACCACCGGATCATCATTCTCCGATGTCGGGGCAAACAACTGACTCAAAACCGACTGTAACTGGGGACGAGAAACGGGTTTCAGCAGATAGTCAGACGCCCCTAATTCTAACGCTTGCGTCGGATCATCCACCACAGAAACCACCACCACCGGAATGGATGCCGTAGCCGGATTTTCTTTTAACTGAACCAATACCTGCCAACCGGAAACATTCGGCAGTAAAATGTCCAAGATAATCACATCCGGCTTAAATTGCTGCACCGCCTCAATTGTGCCTTCACCCTGAGGATGAATTAAAACTGTTACGCCTAATTCTCCCAGATACCGGGCAAGATGATCCGCTGACGCATCCGAGTCTTCTACGACTAAGGCGTTGTGAATCGGCGGTAATTCTCCAGCCACCAGTTTAGCCTCCCCCAGGGTTTGCCCCCTCAACCGGGTATGTTTCCAGGGAAGCGTCACCGTGAAGCAACTTCCTTTACCCACCTCACTTTCTAACCCAATACTTCCTCCTTGTAATTCCACAATTCGCCGTACCAATGCTAACCCTAACCCCGTACCAGCATAGCGACGCGAAAGACTACTATCTAATTGCACAAACGGTTTAAACAGTTTATTCAGGTTTTCTGGGGCAATCCCAATCCCCGTATCGGTAACACTAAACTGTAACTGTTCATTGTCTGCATCTGCCGTTACTGTCAACGACACTTCGCCACCCTCTGGCGTAAATTTGACCGCATTACTTAATAAATTCACTAACACTTGCCGCAGGCGTCGTTCATCCACTTCAATCTCGCTTACCCCCGGTGGAATCTGGTAATCCAGTCGAATGTTTTTCTGCTGCGCCTGCTGTTTGATAAAGGTTAAACTCGATTTACAAACCCAATCTACGGAAACGGGCGTAACCGAGAACGACATTTTCCCGGATTCAATTTTAGACAGATCCAGAATATCATTAATTAAATCTAACAAATGCTTGCCACTTTGTTCTATTGTCGCCAGGGATTTTCGCTGCTTGGCGGTTAACTTCCCATAGACTTCTTCCTGTAGGGCTTCGGCTAACCCCAGAATCGCGTTCAGCGGGGTTCGCAATTCATGACTCATACTTGCCAGAAACTCATCTTTTAACCGGGTAGCCCTGGCTAATTCCGCATTGGCTAAACTAATCCGTTCATTACTTTCGCGTAACTGTTTTTCTGCCTGTTTGCGTTCCGTGATATCATACACTAAGGCACAAGACCATAATAGGTTGCCTTGGTCATCCAGGACGGGACTGGTGGACATATATGCCCAAATCGTGTCTCCCGATTTCTGGCGTAATTGCACCTCTTGTCGATGCACCTGGCTGGGATTTAGCGGCATACTGGACGAGGGGGCAAAATAGTTATCCCCAGGCGTAATAAAATCCGCGATCGCATGTCCTAAGATTTCCGCCTCGGTATACTCCAACATCCGCGCCATTGCCTGATTAATGTAGGTGGTATTTCCTTGGGCATTTGTTACCCAAATACCTTCCTCAGCGAGTTCCACAATTTGGGCATATCGCGTCTCCGTTTCGCGAATCTGACGTTCTAACTGATGGTTGAGGCGTTTAATCTCATTTTCCGCCTGCTGGCGTTCCGTAATATCATTAAGAAAGACAATTACAAACCTGCCATTTTGGGTTTGAATCGTACTCAATCCGACTTCAACGGGAAACTCACTCCCATCCCGCCGTTGGGCAGATAAATTCTTAATTTCGCCCATGACTCTTTTCTGAGGATGGGTCATATAATTGGCGCGTTTACTCCGATGGCTGGAGTGATAACGGGGTGGGATTAAATATTCAATCGGCTGACCCAATACCTCAGTGCGTTGATAACCAAATAACTCTTCTGCTTTAGCATTAAAGACCACAATTTCCCCTTGGGCATTGGTCACCATAATCGCTTCCGACGCCGATTCCAAGA
Source organism: Coleofasciculus sp. C1-SOL-03 (assembly GCF_040220555.1). Lineage (NCBI taxonomy): Bacteria > Bacillati > Cyanobacteriota > Cyanophyceae > Coleofasciculales > Coleofasciculaceae > Coleofasciculus > Coleofasciculus sp. C1-SOL-03. Next base: position 4,421 of record NZ_JAVJUO010000100.1, on the reverse strand, counting down.
ACGCCCGGAATTTCGCCTCACTATCACGCAGTTCCGCTTCTGTGGCTTTGCGATCGCTAATATCTTCGACAACAGCCAGGATATAGTTTTGGTCGTTTTCCGAATCCCGCACCCGCGAGAGTGAGATATAAACCCATCGCCATTTTCCATCTTTACGAATGTAGCGTTTTTCCGTCGAGTAGGTAAAAACTTTCCCCGTCATCAACTGCTGTAAATACTCAATATTATGATCCCGATCATCCGGGTGAGTAATATCTTGCACCAGCCGCCCCACTAATTCCGATTCAGGATAACCGGTAATTTCACAATAGCGTTGATTTACCCGCAAGAGTTCGCCAGAGGGTGTAGCTAGGGCAATGCCAACAGAGGCTTGTTCAAAGATAGCCCGGAAGCGTTCTTCACTATCCTGTAATGCCCGTTCAGCTTGTTTACGTTCGGTAATATCATGAATAATCGAAACCAGGAAAATGCGTCCTTGAATCTCAATCGGACTGGAATAGACTTCCACCTCTCGAATCTCTCCTGACGCCAGACGGTGCGGAAAGATAAAATAAGTCCGTTCCTCTAATTTTGCCCGTCTCATCTCCGCCTTAACTTGAGTCGGGGGGAGACAATTGAAATCGGTAATCTTTTTGGTAACTAATTGCGATCGCGGATAACCATAAAACTTGACCGCCGCCCAATTCGCATCCGCAATTGCCCCCGTTTCGGCATCGATTAAGAGTTTAATCGCCTTACTATTCTCAAACATGGCACGAAACCGAGTTTCACTATCTCGCAGGGCGACTTCTGCTTTTTGTCGTTGCCATGCATGGGTGAAAATTTCACTGACGATTCTCAGTAGATGAATACTGCTATCAGACCAAATTTTTTCCTGATGAAATGAATCAAATCCGACCCAACCGATCATCGTTCCTTGATAGATTAGGGGAACCGCAATATGAGACCATCGATGAGAGGCTTGCCAATCGCGGCGATCTAGGGTAGCGTCATTAGGTAGATAATCAATACTGGGGATATAAACCACCTCACCCCGTTGCAGTTGGGCAAATTCCCACGGGAACGTTGAGATAGAAACCCCTTGGCAAGCCTGAATTTGGCGGTTGATACCGGGTGCTACCCATTCATGGGTCATCGTTACCGTCTGCCCATTCTTATTCACCTGAAAAATATAACTGGTATCCACTTGGGTAAATGCACCAATTTCGGCTAACGCTTGGGTGATTCCGGCGGGAATATCAGCGGATGCCAGATTAATGAAGCGAGTGGAAATCGTGGCAACCAGTTGATCAAAGTCTAATTGATATTGTAATGCCGCTTCTGCCGCTTTGCGATCGCTAATATCGGTGTGCGATCCTACCATCCGCACCACTGTGCCATGTTCATCCCACAGGGCTTGTCCGCGATCGAGAATCCACTTATAGGAGCCATCTTTACACAAGAGGCGATGCTCACTACTATAATAGGGCGTTTTCTGGTCAAAATGGTCTTGAATCACTCCCATCACCCAGTCTAAGTCATCGGGATGGACTCGTTTCGACCATTCATCCAGATGATTGGCAATTTCATTGTCCTCATAGCCCAACATTTCTTTCCAACGGGGTGAGAGGAAGACTTCGTTAGTTTTGACATTCCAATCCCAGATGCCATCATTATTCCCGCGCAGGGCTAAATGCCACCGTTCTTCACTGAGGCGCAAGGCTTCCTCGGCTTGTTTGCGATCGGTAATATCAGAGGCAATGCCATCGAGTCGCAGGGGATTGCCATCCTGATCATAGGTCACCCGTCCCCGGTCATAAAGCCAGCGAATTTCTCGATCCGGTCGCTGAATTCGATATTCTATGCTATAGGTTCCCTGGGCTAAGACCTGGTGATTAAACGTACTCACTTGGGCATAATCATCCGGATGAACCACCTCTAGCCACAGGCTGGGATGATCAAAAAACTCTTGTACTGGGCGTCCATAGACGGTTTCCGTAGCTGGACTCAGATAAAGCACCTCCTCTGTCGTCGCCGAGATTGACCACACCACATCATCGAGGGCATTGAGAATACTATCCAAGCGCTGTTTACTGTGGCGCAATGCCACTTGTGTCCGCAAGGCTGAGATACCATAAGCCAGGTCATTTGCCAATTCTGTGAGTAATCGGACTTCAGCTTGATCAAAGGCATCGGGTTCACTGGCATAAATATTCAACGCCCCTAGACAGGTGTCTTCTACTATTAAGGGTAAGGCAATGGATGCCGCATAACCCTGTTGACTCGCCGCCTCTCGCCAAAGCTGATAACTTGGATCAGTCTGGATATTTTGGATAATTCTGGGTTCTCGGTTGCGAATCGCGGTTCCTGTAGGTCCGGCGCCGTGTTGATTATCCCCCCAACTAATCTGTAAGGTTTCAATATAGTTATCCTCATACCCCGCTTGGGCAACGGGACGCACCATTTTCGCCTGATCCGGTTGGGCAAACCCAATCCAGGCACAACGATAGCCGCCGAAGTCCACAATAATCTGGCAGATATTGTGCAGCAGGGTGGATTCATCGGTCGCTAAGACTAACGCCTGGTTACATTCAGAAAGGGTTCGCAAGGCGCGATTGGCGTTATAGAGTTCTTGTTCTGACCGTTTAAGCTCTGTGATATCCTGAGTGACAACCATACCCGCCATCAGTTCACCCGTCTGGTTTCTCAGGGGTAGGGCATGGACGATGAAAATGCGATCGCCAAAGGGCATCTCACAGGTAACAGTTTCGCCCGCTAAGACTTGGCGATAGAGGGGTTCTAGCTGGGTACAGGTTTGGGGAGGCAAGCATTCCCAGATGGTGTTTCCTTCGAGTTGGGATTTAGATAAACTGACACTGGCTAAACCACTCCCATCTGCCAAGAGATAGCGTAATTCATGATTAAATAGAAGCACCGCCCCATTGGGGAAATTTTCCACCACTGCCCGATAGCGGACTTCACTCTCCCGCCAACGGCGATCGCTGTTTTGTAAATGGTGTTCTAAACGGTAGGATAGGTAGGCGGCGAGAATCGAACCCCCGATACCGATAACGGCTGAGAGTGCCAAGACAACGCCAGTAAATTGGCGCTGTTGGTCTAATTGTTGGTTAAGTTGCGCCTCTTGTTGTTGTTCGGTTACCAGAAATTGCTGGATTTCATCGTTAACCTGATCCATGACTTGCTTCCCCTCCACCAGTTGGTTGATGAACTCCGGGGAGTCTGTGGCGGTTTCGGGTTGGGATTCCACGAGTCGGAGATTACGTTGTAGCAAGCTGACTCTAGCGGTAGTTAATCCACGAATGGTTTGCAGGCGATGGGTTTGAGACTGTTCCGGGGAAACGAGTTGACGCAATTGTTCCAGAGTGACCGGAATTTGGGCGATCGCGGATTTATAGCGATTGAGAAAGTCTTGACGACGGGTAATTTCATACCCTCGCACAGAGGTTTCGGCTTCCAGGAGATCGGAGTATAAGCGTTTGGTTTCCAGACGCACCCGTTGGGTATGTCGTAACCTAGCTTCGGCTTGGGCGGTTTGGAATTGCAACCAGCTAAATGTGGCGAGTGAGGTGACTAGACAGGTGACAGGAATCGCCAGGATCAACTGGCGTTTTTGTTGACGGGAAATCGAAGTCCGGCGAAATCGTCTAGGTTGGGCGAGGTTGCTATCCATGCGAGGTATTGCATCCGAAAGCTGATTCAACTCCTCTCTAGCATAGAAGTTATAATACAGTCCGCGCAGGCGGACTTTGGCAAGTGTAGCAGCGATTTCAATCGCCTCCTCAGATCAGATAGCTTACTTAATCGTCCTCGATGACATTAAGCATGAGTGGCTATCGGGCTATCGGCGAAGACAGCGCAACTTAGAACCGGCGCTAAAGCGCAACTACAAGCGCAACTACAAGCGCAACTATGAACTGGGTTGGATGCGGATTAGTTGTCCGTTGGCTTCATCGGTGAGAATGTATAATAGTCCATCTGGACTTTGCTGCACATCCCGCACCCGTTGACCGATATCGATGGATGTTTCTTGACGACATTGCCGGATTTATCGAGTTCAATATGGCGGATATCGCGGGAAACTAATCCCCCCGCAAATAAATCGCCCTGCCACTGGGGGACGCGATCGCTATCATAGATAACTAAACCGGATGGTGCGATCGCGGGAGTCCAGACGAGTTTGGGATCGACCATTCCTGGACGAGACTGCTGATCTGAAATGATTCCTCCCGAATATTCCCGGCTATGGGTGACGAGGGGCCAACCATAGTTTTCACCCGCTTTTACAGACAAGCGATGGTGAAAGCCCTCGCGATTCATCCGAGGGATGAAACCGAGCGAAGCGTTCAGCCCAGCAACTTTAGTTGCGAGTCTTAGTTAATCTATGCTATAATTCTACCATAAGTTTAACGCGGTAAAATGAT
>NZ_JAVJUO010000099.1:0-28651 GCF_040220555.1 Coleofasciculus sp. C1-SOL-03 | reverse complement strand
TAACTATTCGGGCCCCTACATTTGTGGATTTAGGCGCCCCTAGTATTGTCCATCTTGACGCGCCTACAAGTGTCCCTAAACCCGCCCCTACAATTGACCATTCCTATCATATTCGGCTGCAACCTTCTGCCTTCTGCCCTTTGCCCTCTGCCTTTTGATTAACGCCTCAGTAAACGTCGCCGCCGAGTTCGCAAGTAGACTCGCAGGGGAAACTGATAAAACTCCATTAATAGCCAGACAATAACGGCAAAATGGAAGAAAAAGGTTAATCCTGTCCAAGCCAGAGGTAGCCAAGCCAAGCGACTACCGGGCGTTGGCGGGAAGGTGTAGGCAGCGACGCCAATTAACGTGGTGGGTAGGATCACAAACGCCGCCGCAAAAATCCAAGTCACCCATCCCCATTCAACGCCTTGGAGATGCGCCCCTACCCAGTTTTTGCCATTCCAACGCCAGGTGAGGGGAGGCTGTCTATCGGTCATTTTCAATAATTGCTGTTCCAAGTCAGCCACGAAAATATGACGGCAAGCCTCACAAGCCATCGCATCCATTAATGGCATCCCTTGAATGTGACCCACACGACAGATGGGACAGGGGTAAATCCCTTGATAGTGCAAACGGTTGGTTAAATCGGGTAGGTATTGCATGTCAACAGCAACGTGCTTCTTTGATAATATTAGCGAGGTTGCCAAAAGAAATCTGCGATCGCACCATTTTCTTCTACCGCTTCCGGCATACCGAACAACACCGAACGCTGAATTAAGGGACGATAACTCAGACGACGGGCAACTCGGCTGGGTATACCATAGCCATAGACAATATGACCCCTACCTGCAATCACGACGACTTGATAATCTGGATTGGCGGTGAGAAAATCAGCAATCCCGTCTGCCATGGTTTCATCCCACAGTACCTGAACCGTGAAAAATCGCTCAAAGCGATCGCTATTACCATGACCTGCCTGTTGATGCTGATTATAAACCGCTTCAACCATTTGCCGATAGTCTACGTTATCGGTGCGAATTTCGTCTAGGGGGGGAATCTGTTGAAGTTCGTCACGGGTGAGACTTTCTAAGCCATTCCGGGCAACTTTGCGGCTAATTTCCGTGGGGGTATTTAAGGCTAAAACAGGCAGTTGATGGGTTTGAGCAAACTGTAATAGGGGGGCATAATAATCCCAGGGAAATCCCCAGCGTTGTTCATAGTCTGTTTGCTCAATCAATTGAGTTTCTGTCAGGTGTCCAGCTAAATATTGATCCAGAATATCCTGATAGGGACGCTGGAACATTTCCATCGCTAGGACAATTTTGGGATTCTCTTGGTAAAGGGCTTGCAGAATTTCCAGTTGGGCTTTATGGTCATCAGGATTACTATGAATTTCCCCTAGATAAACGACATCGGCTTTAACCAATTCCTGAATAATCGTTTCTGGAGATGCTTCAAACTGCATCTCAACCGATTGATTTTCTGGTGGTTTCAGCGTTGGAGACAGTTCAGCGCCAGCCGGGGGGGTACAGAAGCAAACGATACCCAAAGACAAAGCGCAGAGTTGGGTTCGTAGTAAGGGCTTTAGCCTATATTTGCTGAGATTTCCTGACGTCAAAATAACCTACAATTTATTCCACTGGTTTAGCTGTGCCACGCTAGAAATCTTACAAGTTTTATAGTCGCACGTCAATCCTGGGACATCTTCAATCTATCATCTAATTCATCATTGTAGGGGCATGGCACACCTTATTTGATGAATTAGGCGCGACCTGAACTGGTCATTTAGCACGGGAAGCCGACTTCCCTAGCGGATTCACACCTTTCCTAAGAAAGAACTCGTCAAAGGATGGTTAAAAGCAGGATTTGTGTTAAAAAGGGAATTAAACCCAACAGAACAAGGCACACCGCAGGGCGGAGTAATCTCCCCGCTCCTAGCCAATATTGGATTGCAGGGTTTAGAAACCTATCTAAAAACCACCAATTCAAAACTTGGGGTGGTGCGATATGCCGATGATTTCATCGTCACGGCTAGAGACAAAGAAAGTCTCGAAGCTGCCCGAATCCTGATTCAAGCATGGATGTCTCAAAGAGGTCTTGAATTGAGTTCTGAGAAGACGGTAATTACGTCAATGGAAGATGGCTTCGACTTCCTTGGGTTGAATTCCCGGCACTACAATGGAAAACTCCTGATCAAACCGTCCAAGAAAAAGGTATTAGCCTTCTGTAAACGGTTGGGTCAGGAAATCAAAAACCTGAATGGTGTAGAACAGGAAGTTCTAACTAGGAAGCTCAATCCAATTCTCAGGGGTTTTGCCAACTACTACAAAGGAGTAGTGAGCAAAGAAACCTTTAGCTATATCTCCCATCGAGTATGGCAATACCTTTGGCGTTGGGCGAAGCGTAGACACCCCAACAAAAACAAAAAATGGATTCGCAAGCGTTACTTCAAAACCATTAAAGGCAATAGATGGACATTCGCTTGTACCACAAGCGACCGCCAGGGAAAGGATAAAGAAGTTATCCTATACCAAATCGCATCTACTCCCATCGAACGCCATATCAAGGTTAAAGGAGACGCAAGTCCCGACGACCCCTCCCTAAAAGAATATTGGTATAAACGTCACCGGAAGCTTGGCAAAACTCGCTTTGATAAAGGTTCCAAACTTTATAAGATAGCAGAGAACCAAGACTGGAAATGTTCAAAATGTGGCGAACCTTTATGCAACGGAGAAGAAATCGAAATCCATCACATAGTACCTGTTGTTGAAGGTGGAACAGACGACGTGGAAAACCTCCAGCACATACACAAACCGTGTCACAAGCAGGTACATAAAATCCCAGTCAAATCTCGCTTGAAGTAAGGCTTGAGCCGTATGAGTGCGAAAGTCTCATGTACGGTTCTCAGGGGAGGGGAGAGGGGCGACCCTCAAACCTTACCCGACAATTACGCCCGGAAACCGTAGGGGCGCATGGCGTGCGCCCGATTCAATGGTAAAATCTATTCCACAATTTTAGCTGTGTCAGTCCACTAGGGTAGAATCTGTAATTCTGAGTAGAATGCAGTGAAACGGAATGACGCGAAGCATCTGTCCAGATTCTTCGCTCCGCTCAGAATGACATGATAGAACGCAACTTGGTATGAGTAGCGAACATAATGGGATGAGTAGCGAGCAAGATGCAAAGCCTGCGGCATGGCTTCGCTTAACGCACTACAAGGATTTCGCTATTGTTATTAAGGTTTAAAGACCGAATAGCTACTGCACAGCTTGAATCGCCGCTTCTGCATTCACCAAACCCAGACCAAAGAAATAATTCTCAGCGGAACTGGGTTCAGGAAATACTAAAAATTCGGGTCTTTCTTCGGGTTTTTCCTCAGTTAAACGGGCTTGTTGATAACTTTGATAAAGATCCTGTTCCGTTTCCGTTAGCGTTAATCCCTGATAACTGGCTGTTTCTTCCAACACATCTATAATTCGCTCTCGATTCAGGGTATTATTCACTCCTTTCATTAAAGCCACTACCCCAGATACAGCAGGTGCAGCAAAAGATGTTCCCTGAACTTGCACATAGTTTCCCAAGGGATCGAGAGTAGATCCCCAAGCATAGTCAGGTTTCGTTATCCCTTGCCATAATGATGATAATCCAGTCCCTCCAGTGGTTAAAATACCCCCACTTAAACTGCGACTGATATCTCCACCGGGAGCAACTATATCCAACCCTTTGCCATAGTTACTATAGGAACTGCGCTCACCTTGCATATTTGTCGCCCCGACAGAAAGAACTTGGGGAATAGCCGCCGGGAAACTAATTCCAGACCGATTGTCATTCCCGGCTGAAGCGACAATTACCAGTTGAGGATTTGCCTCTAAAACCGTTAAAATCTGTTCCGTTAATTCTTGATTAGGTATCAATGATCCTAAACTCAAATTAATCACATCAACATCCCGTGCGGCGGCGTAGCCAATCGCTTCAATTAATGAGGCGGAATCTATTTCACCATTTAATCCAAAGACGCGAATCGGTAAAATTTTTGCCTGAGGCGCAACCCCGACTATTCCGTTTTCATCTGGAGAATGAGCCGCCACTACACCAGACACCCAGGTTCCATGAAATTCAGATGTTATCTTACTGCGAAAGTATTGTTTAATTGAATTCCCCCTTTCACAAGTAGAAGCATCAGGATTCTTCTGAGCGAATAGTAAGGCTACTTTTTTATACTCTTCCACCATTTCCTGACAAGATAACTCAAAGGTACGGCGAAAATGGGGCTGAATAATATCCCGTTCTTTCCGACTCAAGCGAGTATCGGGATCGCCTTGTCCAGAACTGGAAAAATCCCAACCCTTGACCTCACCGGGGAGTTTGTCGGGATAATGATCGGTGGTATAAATATTGTTGGCTAAATCCTGGTGATCCCACTGGATCAAACTGTCAATCACCGCAACCACAACCCCATCCCCACCCTGGCTGGCTTGCCAAGACGCGATCGCGCCAATATCGGTGCGGGGTAAAAATTTGCCTCGTTGCGGTGTACTATCGAGATGCCACAGTAGCGGTAATAAGGCGGTTGAAAAGGGAGTGTCTTTGGGCTTAGGTAAACGCGCAAGGCGTTGTTGCAGGACTCGCTGCGGATCAAGAATTTCTTGGCTAGAATTAATCAGGTTGGTTTGGGGAACAAAGTTATCTGAAATGGCTTGAATAAAATTCGGTGTCGCTGACTGAATCCCACTGACTTGATTGAGTTTCTAAGTTTTGCTCGTTCAACACTTGTTGCTTCTGGGTTTCAGATGTCCCTGGTGCAAAACTAATGATGATTTCATTCGGTAACACAATCAAAGTTTGCCATAGAATGAGTAGGATAATGTTTCAGTCGCTTGGGTTTGAGCTAGAGACGGTTGAGGATGTGAACCTAGATTGTCAATGTTCCACAAACAGGCTGTGATTAAAATGGCAGATACAAATCGCTTCATCTTGAGTACTCTTGTATACGCTACTGTGTATCTCTACTTCTGGAGTAGAGAAGCTTATGCAAGTCAGAGAGTAAAATTATAAATTGTAGGGTGCGTTAGGCGCATTGGAGGATTAACGTTTATTATTTCACCACATAAGAGCGCCGCAGGGCACCATGTTGCGGTTCGGTATGGCGATAATTCGGTGCGTTACGCTGCGAAGATAGCACCCTACGGTTTGAGACAATTTTGGGATTTAATTCCACTCGCCTTGTAATGTAAACGCTGTCCAATAATCAAGCATTTATCTCTACCTAGCAAACCGTTCTAATAATTCCTCACGAGAAAGCGTTAACAGCAAAGGAGTCAACTCTTGATGAGGTAACTGTAACATGGATGCGATCGCGCTCTTAACCAAAGTGTATCTTGATTTACGGGTAATTGGTTAATCGCCACCAGTGCTGTTCTTTGAAACTCTGGTAAGAAGTAAACCCCTTCTCCCCAATTCTCATCCTGACTCAATTTGGCACAAAACCCATTGAGTAAGCGTCGAGAACAAGAGGGTGACAGAATCCATAAACGGGGTAAATTCGCTTCTGGTAGAGAACGTCTTTATCGTCGCGCCTTTCGTAAGAGTTCAGCTTCCACAGAATTCAATGGGAATAAGATACAACAAAGATTATGAGGCTAATCTCGACATACTATTCTGTAACTTAAATCCAGTGCTGATAACATTTTTAATCAGCATTCATTAATTTTATAATGGTCAATATGTAATAGTCGTAGGGTGCGTTAGGCGCATTTGAGGATTAACGTTTATTATCTCAACACCTAAGTGCGCCGTAACGCACCATGTTGTGGTTCGGTATGGCGATAATTCGGTGCGTTACGCTGCGCTAACGCACCCTACGGTTTGAGTGCGATCTGCTCTAAATGTTGACGTTTTAACTCAAAACACACGACGGCAGCGGCAGAGGCGACGTTTAAGGATTCGGCTGGGGAGTCAATGGGAATCGATACCCATGTATCAATTAAGTTGTGATGATTGGGATGAATTCCTTCGGTTTCATTTCCTAACACAAATACGGAAAAGGGAGAAAAGGATAGGTTGTAAATTGTTGAGGAAGCTGTGCCGCTCAATCCATAAATTGTATAGTTTGCCTGACGCAATTGCTGGAGGGCTTCAGATAGTTCAGCACAGCGTAGAACTCTGGTATAAAAGGCTGTGCCTGCTGAGGCTTTAATGACTAGCGGATTCAAGTCAGGACATCCTTTTCGGGGGAGGATAATTCCGTCAAATCCAGCGGCTAGGCAAGTGCGGATGATCATACCGACATTACTGGGATTTTTGACGCCATCTAAGGCTAAGAATTGGCGGGTTTGGGGTTTCTGGTTAGGGGGATAAGATTGTTCGCGTTCTAAATAGGTGGATAGGGCTTCCATCGCGGGGGGAATGACATCGACAACGACGCCTTGATCATGACGACCGTTGCGCGAAATTCGGGTAATGTATTTTGGGGATTCTCGCGAAATTTTGACACCGCGTTGTTTGGCTTGCTTGATAATTTCGTCAATGAATTCTCCGCTGGCATTATTGGCAATTAAGAGTTTATCGATAATAATATCTGGCTTCGATAAGGCTTCTAATACGGGTTTTCTGCCATAGACGGTAATAAATTTATCTCTGGGATGCTTTGTTTTTTTTGCTGTCATTGTTAGGTGGGGATTTTTTGCTCGTTCCCAATTTCACGGTCAAATCTATTCCACAATTTCAGCCATGTCAGTCCAGTAGTGGCGTGACACACCTTATTTGATGAATTAGAATTACGCCCCGAAACCGTAGGGGCGCAAAGCTTTGCGCCCGATTCAATGGTAAAATCTATTCCACAATTTTAGCTGTGTCAGTCCAGTAAGGTGGACACTGCCTACCCTACCATTCTGCTTAACTGGGAGTCGTTTGCTGCTGTGCTACCCATTGATCATGCAGCCATTTTTCTGTTTGGCGTTGTCCCAAATTGGTTGACCAGATGATGTCTCGCTCAAAGGTGATGATCTGCTCCTGGGGTCCGACAATTACCCAGAAATAACTGCCGTCGGCTGGGTTGTAACATTTTACCTTCATCCCGGTGATGGTAACGGTTTGTGGTTCCCCCGTTTCCTGGCGGATCTGTATTTGTTCGTCATGAGGCTTAATCCACTGAACCTCCATTGAGTTCAACAGATCAGGAGCATAGTTTTGCAGATAGGCGATCGCAACGTTTTGGGCGCTTTGTTTGTTGGGAAGATCTCCATGACTTAGCTTGGCATCCATTCGGGTGATTCCCTTAAGCCGATTGCTATCCTGTGACACCACCACACTGAAGTGTTCTCCATAGAGCCCCTGATTCTGTTGATCGTCTCGTTCATACCGGAGATGCCAAACGGCTTCGCCATCCATGGTGACGGATTGACTGGTGGTGAGAATGAAGCCCCTGGGAATCTCTACCCTTTGCTCAATTTCAGCCAGTTGGTTCGCCGGAATAGAGGGGTTGAGTGATTGGGTGATCATGCTTTGCTGTTCGGGTTGTACGTCTTTGGATTTATCTAGGGGTGAGTTCTGTTGGCTGGTTTGGGGAAACTGGCTGGCACCGGTCAATCCCAGGGAAGCGCCAATGCCTACAACCACAGACAACAGAATCAGTACATGAGTGGTTTTGATCATGATTCCTGTGAAACGGCTTTTGTTTAAGTGGTTAATATTTAATATGCTAAATAAATGCTAACCTGTCAAGTCACGAATTGGCGAACCTCCGATTCAGCGCAGGTTAAGACGGATTCGTTCAAGTAACGTCTGTAGGCTATGCCGATCCTGCTGGTTCAGAGATGACATCAACTCAGCCACCCGGCGATAATGATCGGGTAGAACCTTCTCCAGCAGCGTCTCTCCCGCTTGAGCGAGTCGAACTACCATGACTCGGCGATCGCGGCTGTCTTCTTCCCTCGTCACCAGGTTGGCTTTTTTCATGCGATCGACTACCCCGGTGATTGAGGCGCAAGACACTCCCGTTTTCTCGGCGAGTTGGGAAATATTCAATCCATTGGGATTTCGCGCTAGCAGAATTAGGATGAAAAATTTCCGCTGGGAAAGACCGTAATCTGATAAGTAATCCTCTAGGTAGGATACAACCTCACCGGAAACGTGCATGAGAGTTAACCAGGTTTGTAAGGCACTGATGTCTAACTCCGGAAATCGTGCGGCGAATACTTTTAGTGTTTCAGAGTTGGGAAAATCTTCTAATTCCAACATGGATTTGTTTCTATATTATCGGACTTGACATTAACCACTAACATATTGTCATGGGAGCGTCACAGATGCGTCACATCCACTGACTAGAGTGTAACTAAGTGATATTGATTCACTCCTCACACCTCAAAACCACACAATGCTCTCTTCCCCTTGGGATAGAGGGCATTTTTATTTATATTTCCTACTTTATAAGTATTGCATCTGATCATATAGTTAAAATTCCGATAAAACGATGGCTACTCTTGATCAACGTCGTCCCCAAAATGTTAAGGGTGATGTTTATGTGGATGAAACTTGTATTGATTGTGATACTTGTCGCTGGATGGCGCCTAATGTCTTCCATCGGGTGGATGCACAATCTGCGGTTTATCATCAACCGACGAATGAGGCTGAACGGTTAGCGGCGATGCAGGCGTTGTTATCCTGTCCTACGGCTTCGATTGGGACGGTAGATAAGCCGAAGGATATTAAAGATGTTCAGCAGACGTTTCCGATTCCGATCGCGGATAATGTTTACCACTGTGGGTATCATGCGGAAAGTTCCTATGGGGCGGCGAGTTATTTGATTGTCCGGGATCAGGGGAATATTTTAGTGGATTCGCCTCGATTTACGCCAGCGTTGGTGAAACGGTTAGAAGAGAAGGGGGAGATTCGCTATCTGTATCTTACCCATCGCGATGATATTGCCGACCATGAAAAGTTTCGAGATCATTTTGGCTGCGATCGCATTCTGCACAGTGATGATATTACCGCCAAGACTCGCGATGTGGAAATTCAGTTAACCGGGGATGACGCGATCGCACTCTCTCCAGATTTGTTAATTATTCCGGTTCCGGGTCACACTAAAGGTCATACTGTTTTACTCTATCAGCAACGCTTTCTGTTTAGTGGGGATCATCTGGCTTGGTCTGATCGCCTGCATCAACTCTATGCCTTTCGCCATGTCTGCTGGTACTCTTGGTCAGAATTGCTCAACTCGATGCGGCGTCTGGCTACTTATCGGTTTGAGTGGGTACTTCCAGGACATAGACGGCGGTATCATGCAGATAAGGAAACCATGCGCCAACAGATGCACAAGTGTATTCATTGGATGGAAACGGTGCGCTAAGTAGGTTGTCAAAACACTGATTTCACGGATTTATTGGAGAGAGGGGGTAGGGAAGTGAGGCGTGAGTGACACTGATTTCACAGATTTATTGGCGGGAGGGGGTAACAAAGTTAGAGGTTAGGGACACTGATTTGATTTAGTGACATCAGGGTGAAACCCTTCCTGTTAACGGTAAAACCTGCCTCTACAACTCCCTCAGCTTCCAGACGTTCCACTGGAGGAGTCTCTACAATCCCAGCTCCCAGACGTAGCATGCTACGTCTCTACATTGCTTCCCCTATTCTTTAAGCTATGACTCATGACTACATCCAACCGCCTAATATTCGACCAGCTTCGGTTCTGAGTCAGCAACTCAAGTCCGTTTCTAAAGCTGTCAGTATGATTGTCATCGGGATTGGTTGTCTGGCGCTGTTGGGTTGGATGTTTAACCTTTCCCTGTTTAAAAGTGTTGTACCGGGATTGGTGACGATGAAAGCCAATACAGCCATTGGCTTTATTATTAGTGGGGCTTCCCTCTATCTGTGGCATTTAGGGAAGAAGAAAGGCAAACAGCGTTCACCCTATCGGTCATCATTGATTGGTTCACAGGTGCTCGCGGTGTTCGTCATCGTCCTGGGTGTGCTGACTGTTATTCAATATAGTTTTAATCTCAACTTTGGTATTGACCAACTGGTTATTCAGGAACGCCCTGATGCGGTAGATGCTGCTGCTGGGGGGCGGATGGCACCGAATACCGCGTCTAACTTTTTGCTGTTGGGTTCGGCGTTGCTGCTGTTAGGGAAAGAGGCGTATTTTTCCGCCCAGTTTTTTACGAGCTTGGTGTTCTTGGTGGCGTCTTTTGGGCTAATCGGTCACCTTTACCAAATTCCTCTCTTTTATAGTGTTGGTTCTTATACAGGCATGGCAATTCATACTGCCATTAGCTTTATCTTACTGGCGATCGGGATTCTCGGTGCGAGTGCCGATTGGGGGGCGATGAAGGTGGTGATTAGCGATCGCGCTGGGGGTATTATGGCACGGCGTCTCCTCCCCGTGGTGATTAGTATTCCGCCTGTGTTGGGCTGGGTGGTGTTACTGGGGTTTCGTGCTGATCTCTATCCGCCTATCTTGGGATTTGCTTTTCGCAGTGTCTTGGCAATTATCATTTTTGGGGCATTAATTTGGTGTAATGCGAGGCGATTGAATGCCATTGATGCCCAGCGACAGAAGTTTCAACAGGCGCTGTTAGCTAGTGAACAGAAATTCCATGCCATTTTTGACCAGACGTTTCAGTTTATTGGTTTACTCGAACCCGATGGTACTGTACTCGAAGCGAATCAGACAGCATTGGATTTTGGTGGATTGCGGCACGATCAGGTGATTGGTAAACCCTTTTGGCAAACCAGGTGGTGGACGATTTCAGCCCAAACTCAAGAGCAATTGAAAGACGCGATCGCACAAGCGGCTCAAGGTGAGTTTATCCGTTATGAAGTTGATGTGCAAGGGGCAGGCGATCGGATTGCCACGATTGACTTTTCTCTTAAGTCAATTACCGATGATACTGGACAAGTGGTGTTGCTGATTCCCGAAGGGCGAGATATTACCGACGTGAAACAAATTGAAGAACAACTTCGCCAGAGTGAAGAACGCTTTCGCCGTGCCTTTGATGATGCCGCAACGGGTGGAGCTTTGGTTGCACCCAATGGTCATTTTCTCCGCGTTAATCAGGCTTACTGTGAATTGCTGGGGTATTCAGAATCGGAATTACTGGCGACAAACTTTCAGAGTCTTACCCATCCCGATGACGTAGACGCTAATATGCGCTACACGCATCAGATGTTAGCGGGTGAGATTCAAACGTATAAAATGGAGAAGCGGTATTTTCATAAGCAAGGACATATCATCTGGGTATTGTTAAGTGTGTCTATGGTGCGGGATAGTCAGGGACAACCGTTGCATTTTGTCGGGCAAATTCAAGATATTACTCAGATCAAACAAACCCAAATCCAGATGAAAAATCTGGTCAGTGAACTCGAACGCAGTAATCGGGAATTAGAAGACTTTGCTTATATCGTGTCCCACGATTTACTCTCCCCCCTGCATAAATGGCAAATGCTGAATGACCTACTTACAGAAGACTATGGTCAGGTTTTGGATGAACAAGGGCAGGAGTACCTGAGACGGATGCATCAGGTCAAAGAGCGAATGCAAACCTTTATCAATGATTTATTGATGTTATCGCGGGTGATGACTCAAGCTCAACCCTTTGTTCGGGTCAATTTAAATACGGTTGTCCAAGAGGTGTTAGCTGATTTGGATATTCAACTCCAGGAAACGGGGGGAACTGTTGATGTCGAAGCGTTACCCACTGTTAAGGCTGATCCCCTACAAATGCAACAACTGATGCAGAATCTGTTAAGTAATGCATTGAAGTTTCATCAATCAGAAATAGCGCCTGTTGTCAAGGTTTATTCCCAGCCGAGTCAACTCCCGGATCAGGAGCAAATTGTGGTCAAAGATGAAGGAATTGGCTTTAAGTCAGAGTATGAGGAGCAAATCTTTGAGGCATTTCAACGCTTACACAGTCGCCGTCACTATGAGGGTACAGGGTTAGGGTTAACGATTTGCCGCAAAATTGCTCAACGTCACGGAGGAACGATTACCGCCTCTAGCGTTCCAGGGGAAGGGGCAATGTTTACGATTACACTCCCGACAAACCTGTAGAGACGTTCCGGTGGAACGTCTGGGAGCTACCAGTAGGGACACGATAATATCCATTGGTGTCAACTGAAGCTCCAAAGGGCAGCAATACCTTGATTCTCACCCTACCCGAACCGGAGCCAAATTGTTCCCCTTTGTGCAACAACCTTTTTCTTGGCTCAGCTAACCCGGTTGCGATCGCTATCTCACAGGGAAAGTTTATTTGGCTTGGGTTGAGTATAATGGGTAAACGTAATTATAACTACCCTGATCAAAACTATTACGGTGTCATCATAGGTAACATGATCATCGGCACAACACAAGCGGCTCAACTTTTAAATATCTCCACGGCTCGACTGAGAGTCCTGCTGATCCAGGGCAGAGTGGAAGGTGCTTACAAGACTGGGAAGATGTGGTTAATGCCTTTATTTAACGGCAAACCCCAAATTAAGCGAGGTGAAAGAGGACCGCAGCCCCGTTGGAGCAATGCCCGAAAAAGAAAGAAAACGATTATTCACGTTAATACACAAAGAATTCGCTCCAATCAAAAAGACAACTCACGCCAACCCGTGATCACGGTGAAGAAGCGAAGCAACTCAAGGTCGCCGATGGGAGCAAAGGAAGAGACGACCCAAAAGAGCAAGACGAATGTTTATGGACATGAAGTGGAAATACCGGGAGGATGCCGTGTGGTTTATCGTCCGGATCGTCCCCAATCTTGTGGTGCCCAGGTTTGGATCGAAACCTATTACAACGTCAAAGTGATGTCTTGGCAGTTAGACGAGTCGGGCGCAGTTATACCAAATCGCGTTGAAGTTATGCAGATAGAGTAGATGGGGTGATATGTCCGGCTTTCTCTCCTTAAGTTGACACCTATGGATAATATCGTGTCCCTACCCTAAATGGCGTGTGTGGTTGTTCCTATTCCCTGTTCCCTATTCCCTATTCCCTATTCCCTATTCCCTATTCCCTGTTCCCTAAAAACGCCATGCATGGGTTCGGCGACTATATCATTGGAGAAGTCACTATCTAAAATCGCCACTCATGCTGGATCACCGTTGCCGCGTTTTACTGGTTGAAGATGACCCCGATGACATCGAAAAACTGGAAAACCTCATAACCCAAGCCAAATCTCCCTCATTTAGCAGAGGATTTGAACTGGTTTGTGCTGAGACACTAGAAGAGGGACGAGGTTATTTGGCGCAAGGAGGTATCGATGTCGTGCTATTAGATTTAATGTTACCCGATAGTCGGGGAATGAACACCCTCCGACAAATGCAGCAAACCGCACCCGATGTACCGATTATCGTCCAAAGTGTTCTTGAAGATGAGCGAGTTGCGGTTAAAGCCCTGGAAATGGGAGCTTATGGCTATTTACCCAAAGCGAAGCTGAATACCAGTTTACTCGTCTACGCGATTCGCGCCGCCTTGGAGCGACAATATCAACTGGCTGAACTCGAACGCCATCAGCAGCAGCAAGAGCTGGAAGAGTTAGAAAAGTTAATCTCTGGCGAGATCAACTCGACGCCAAAATCGGTCAGTGTCGAACCCCTGCATAAGAGAATGCCGGATGTATTGGAGGAACTCAGGCAACGCTATGGTGATTTCATGGAATGGGCATTAGAAGAACGTGTCTATAAAGTTGACCATCAGCTATCAATGCATTTAACGAATTTTGCCGAACAGTTGGGGTTACTTCAAGCCTCTCCCCGTGATCTGATCGAGCTACATACGACAACCTTAAAACAAAAAAGCCAAGCGGTGAATCGGCGTAAGGCACAAGCTTATACCACAGAAGGACGCTTTTTACTTTTAGAAATTATGGGCAACTTAACCGCTTACTATCGCAGATATTTTATTGGATTGAGTAAAATCAACTTAGAAAAAGATGCTAACAAGTCCAGTCCGTCCTAAACAGCAGTATGCTAAAGTCCTTAATTACTCCAGCATGTGTGAACGATATCAGCTCAAACTTTATGTTACCGGAGACACACCCCGATCGCAACGCGCGATCGCCAACTTGTATCGACTCTGTGACCAGGAACTGCCGGGTCAATATAAGATAACGGTGATTGATGTGACCAAATCTCCCCAACTGGCGGAGACGGAACATATTTTAGTCACCCCGACCTTAATTAAAGAATGTCCCAATCCTGTCCAGCGAATTGTCGGAGATTTGTCCGACAAGGAAACGGTTTTATGGGGGTTGAATATCGGCATCAGCCTCAACAAGATTGAGCAATAGCCCCCCGAATGCTATTCTAGATTTCCCAAGTTTACTAAAAAAGCAACGGAATGACTCAACAACAACCGCCAGAGTTTATCGAAAAAGTAAAAACGGGCATTTCTGGCTTTGATCTATTATCAGAAGGGGGACTACCTAAAGGTCGAACCACCTTAGTGGCAGGTACAGCAGGCAGTGCCAAAACGATTTTTGCCTGTCAGTTTCTGGTTGAAGGAATCAAAGAAGGACAAAACGGTGTCTTTGTCACCTTTGAAGAATCCCCCCAAGCCATTCGCAAAAATATGCGCGGCTTTGGTTGGGAGATTGAACAATGGGAAGCTGAAAAAAAATGGGCATTTGTTGATGCGTCTCCGAAAACCGGAAATCGACCCTTAGTTAGTGGTGAATATGATCTCGGTCCCTTGCTGGCTCGCTTAGAATATGCCATAGAACAAGTCCAAGCGGAACGAGTTTCCATGGATTCCTTAGGTGCCGTGTTTTCTTATATACCCGATATGGCTCAAGTACGCGGCGATTTATTTGATATTGCTTGGGCATTGCGGGAACGGGAAATTACCTCAGTATTGACCTCAGAACGGACTCAGGAATATGGGGATATTAGTCGCTATGGTGTAGAAGAATTTGTCGCCGATAATGTAGTCATTTTACGCAATGTTCTAGTGGAAGAGAAACGTCGCCGCACGATTGAAATTCTCAAATACCGAGGTACTCCTCATCAACATGGTGAATTTCCCTTTACGATTTTGCCCGATCAAGGTATTGTTGTCCTTCCCCTAAGCGCCTCAAAATTAGAGCGAAAATCCTCCACACGGCGAGTTACATCAGGCAATGCTGAATTAGATGAGATGTGTGGAGGTGGATTTTTCCGCGATTCGATTATTCTGGTATCGGGGGCGACAGGTACAGGCAAAACTTTAATGGTGACCGAATTTTTGGCAGGGGGTGTTAAGAATGAAGAACGATGTTTGCTCTTTGCCTTTGAAGAAAGCCGGGAACAGCTATATAGAAATGCGGCTGGCTGGGGCAGGGGGTTTGAGACGATGGAACAAGAGGGCAATCTGAAGGTTTTCTGTCGCTATCCGGAAGAAACCGGGCTGGAAAATCATCTGGTGAAAATCAAGCAAGTTATCGAAGAGTTTAAACCAGATCGGGTGGCAGTGGATAGCGTTTCAGCCTTGGAAAATCTTGCCCCATTCAAAGGATTTCGGGAATTTATTCTCAGCCTCAATGCTATCTTAAAAGACGCACGAATTATGGGACTACTCACGGCGAATACACCAGCACTAATGGGTGGAATGTCGGTCACCGAATCCCATATTTCCACCAATACGGATTCAATTATATTACTACGCTATGTGGAAGTTTATGGAGAAATTCGTCGGGGCTTAACGGTGCTAAAAATGCGCGGTTCAAAACACGATAAGGAAATTCGCGAGTTTACCATTGATGAAAGCGGGATGCACATCGGCAACCCATTCCGCAACATTACAGGCATTCTCTCCGGTAGTCCGACGTATATGACTCAGAGTGAAATTGACCGCCTCGGTGGTTTGTTTGAAGAGACTTAAGGGAAGATGGGGTTGCACCGACGTGACCGTGGAACGTCTGGGAGATGGGGGAGATGTAGAGACGTAGCATGCTACGTCTCTACAGTCTGCCTTACCTATTGCCTATTGCCTGTTCCCTGTTCCCTAACCAATGACCAATGACAAATGACAAATAACCAATGACCAATGACTTAAACCTTCTAATTCTACAAGACTCGGCTCTGGCAACAGAACCAATCCTATCGCTATTATCTGAAGCTGGGCTGACGGTAACGTGGCAGCGCGTCAGTACAAAAGCGGAGTATTTGGATCACCTAAATCCCACCATTGACCTGATTTTAATCGACTATCCCTTAGCCGAATTTAATGGAATTGAAGCCATTTCCTATCTGCCAGAACGGAATCTGACTATTCCGGTCATTATCATTAGTCATAGTAAGCGTGTGTCTATTGCCGTTGATTATATGAAAGCTGGCGCAGCGGGCTATCTGCTTCACGAGCAATTAGCACAGCTTCCTCAAGTTATCAAGCAGGCATTAGAGGCAAAGGACTGGGAATCCCAGGATACAGTTAACTCTACGGATTTAAAGCAACAGTTGCAAGCCCAAACCGCAACCGTGGCGAAACTCTCACAACAATCCCAACAGGACAATCGAGAAAAGGAAAAGATAAAAGCAGCCCTTGTCAAAAGTGAGGCACAGTTTCAGGTTTTAATCTCCAAGAATCCGGATGGGATTATCGTCATAGACACCGGAGGTATTGTCCGGTTTATCAACCCAGCCGCCCTGTCCCTATTTAATCGTGAAGAAGACGAACTTTTAGGTCAAGTCTTAGGCTTTCCCGTTGTGGGCGAGGATAACACGGAAGTGGATGTGCGGACGGGAACTGGGGAAAATCGAGTGGCTCAAATGCGAGTGGTAGAAATTGAGTGGCAAGGAAAGAAAAGCTACCTGGTTTCTCTGAGAGACGTTACTGAACAAAAGCAGGTGGAACAAGAGAGGATTCAACTCTTAGAAAAAGCCGAAGCTGCGAACCGGATTAAAGATGAGTTTCTGGCGATTGTTTCCCATGAGTTGCGTACTCCCCTGAATCCAATTCTGGGCTGGTCAAAACTACTACGGACAAGAAAACTGAATCAGGATAAGATCGATCAGGCTTTAGAAACGATTGAACGGAATGCATCTTTGCAAGCTCAACTCATTGATGATTTACTCGATGTTTCGCGGATTTTACGCGGCAAGTTGAATCTGCAAACCTTGCGAGTAGACTTAGTGCGGGTGATTCAAGCGGCGATTGAAACCATGCGTTTAGCCGCCGCCGCCAAGTCGATTGAGATTGAAACCCAATTGGATTCAAGGGTGGGATTTGTGGCGGGTGATCCCAACCGCCTCCAGCAAGTGGTGTGGAATCTGCTGTCTAATGCGGTGAAATTTACCCCTAGAGGTGGACGGATCACGGTGCGATTACAAGGGATTGATTCCCATGCACAAATCCAAGTCAGCGATACCGGGCAGGGAATCAGTCCCGACTTTTTCCCCTACATCTTTGATTATTTTCGGCAAGAGAATAGTACCACAACCCGAAGTGTTGGCGGGTTGGGATTAGGGTTAGCCATTGTCCGCCATTTGATTGAACTGCACGGGGGGAGAATTGAGGCGGAAAGTGAGGGAATTGGAGAGGGCGCAACGTTTACGGTGACGTTACCCCTAATGTCAGAGTCCCAGACTCAGACAAAGAAGTCCGACTCAGACGGTGAGGGTTTAGATTTTACCGACGTGGGGATACTTTTGGTTGAGGATGAAGAGGATACCCTCGACTTGCTCACGATTATCTTAGAAAGCTATGGTGCAAGAGTTGAGGGCGTGACTTCAGCCGATGAAGCGCTGGCTGTATTCCCTCAAGTGCAACCGGATGTGCTAATCAGTGATATTGGCATGCCGGGAATGGATGGCTATGAGTTAATTCGCCAGGTAAGAGAACTCCCGCCCGATCGCGGCGGCTTAGTTCCAGCGATCGCACTGACGGCGTATGCGGGAGAAACGGATCTCGAACGGGCATTATCGGCGGGGTTTAATCGTCATATTTCTAAGCCAGTGGAACCGGATCAGATTGTGGATGCGATCGCGACTTTGATTCAGTGATAAAAACGCCGGAAACGATGGCTTTAACGGTATGGCATGTGCGATCGTCTTTTCCCCAACCCAGATAAATGAACCGTTGCGATCGTCTGAAAGGTTGCCTGATGTTGGTGAATGGGAAATCAGGTTTTGTTGTGTTTTGGTGTTTGTCCAGGGGATTGGGGCGCACGTCTATGCGCCCCTACGTTTGATTGGGGGAATGGTGGTTGGATTTAATCGGCAATTTATGATTATCGCGATCGCTGATAGGATGAGAGGGCGCACGTCTATGAGAGGAGGGCGCACGTCTATGCGCCCCTACGGATATCCTGATCAATTTTCCCTGTGACTATGAAATTTGATCCGCAAAAACATCATCGCCGTTCTATTCGCCTTAAGGGATACAATTACGCTCAACCTGGAGCTTATTTTATCACTATCTGTACTTACCAACGACAATGTTGGTTCGGAGATATCCGTGACGGCAAAATGTATCTTAACCAAATTGGTAAAATTGTTGCCCAAGAATGGATTCGCTCATGCCAAATTCGACCTAGCCTGCAATTGGATGAATGGGTAATTATGCCCAATCATTTCCATGGCATTGTCATTATTACCGACACCAACACCAACGGTAATCCCGTAGGGGCGCATAGATGTGCGCCCTTACCAACGCCGAAAAACCAACCCCTTAATCAATCCGTAATTCCCCAGCGTCAATCCCGTTCGTTGTCCTCGTTTATTGCTGGATTTAAATCCGCTGTCACCATCAGGATTAATGCTATCCGTCAAACCTCCAATCCACCGATTTGGCAACGAAATTATTATGAATCAATTGTGCGCGATCCAGATTCTCTTAACCCTGTCCGAGAATACATTATTAATAATCCCAAAATGTGGACGGATGACCCCGAAAATACCCACCTTGACTCAAACAGTCAACAATTTTTAATTGATTTGCCGTTCTGAATCATAAGACAATTGATTGATGGGATAGTGGGATAGTCGCGAGGGCGCATAGACGTGCGCCCCTACGTTCAAACGTTCAAATTAGATGCATGGGGAATTCGATTTAATCAGAATTTATTTGCCAGTCTGACTTGGGTTGCTTACACCAAAACCATCTTAGGCGCAAGCAATACCTCACCGTCTGATTCAATCACCTGAGTAATACCCAGAAATGTGCCATTTTCGTGGTGAACTCGCCGGATATTGGCAGAAGAATCAGTCGAGGCGTCTTGATATATAATACGTTGACCCTGACACCAACGACGAGCATCGTCTGGCGATAAAATAACCTTCGCTAAATGCTCTAACGCGGCTTCAGGTGGAATCGGAGTAAAGGTTTCGGCTTGTATCTGTGCTGCCAATTCCTCTAAACTCAAGCTATTCTCTAACGTAAATCCACTGCTTTGAGTCCGAATCAGAGACGCCAAGGTTCCACCAGTCTTAAGCACCTCTCCCAAATCACGGGCAATGGAACGAATATAGGTTCCCGCACCACAGGCGATCGCCAGATCCAATTCCGCCAATTCCCCTGGACGCCAATCTAATACCTCAATCTGATACACTTCAACCTGTCGCCTGGGAATTTCCGCCGTTTTACCCGCCCTAGCTAACTCATACAGCCGCTTTCCCTGAACCTGAACCGCACTGTACATCGGAGGAATTTGCTCAATTGTTCCCTGAAACTGTTGCAGTAACGGCACAATTGTCTCCAGGGTTAATCCAGAAGCAGAAGCCGTCGCCACAATATCTCCCTCTAAATCATCAGTTGTTGTCTTCACCCCCAACCGAATCGTCGCCTGATATGCCTTATCTGAGGTCATATACTGTAACAAACGGGTGGCTTTACCCAGTGCGATCGGCAGAACCCCTGTAGCCAATGGATCTAACGTTCCCCCATGCCCCACTCGCTTCAGCCGCAATAAACGCCGCACTTTCGCCACACAGTCGTGAGACGTGAATCCTGTGGGTTTGTTTAAACTCAAAAATCCTTGCATTTGTCAACACAGATTACACAGATAGCAATGACATTCTCCAGAAGACTCAATAGTGAATGACACAGATTAACAGCACTGACGGCGTATGCGGGAGAGAGGGATTATGAACGGGCATTATCGGCGGGGTTTAATCGTCATATTTCTAAGCCAGTGGAACCGGATCAGATTGTGGATGCGATCGCGAATTTGATTCAGTAGGGGTTTGGTAACCAAACCCCTACTCCCTTAAACCGTTACTGGAGTAGCTTTTAACTCAAAAATCTTCTCAATTACATCTTCAACCACCTTATCAGGTGTAGAAGCTCCAGAGGTTACACCGACAACAATTTCACCCTCGGGGAGCCAAGGTTCTGTCACCGTCATATCTTGATGCAGTACCTTGTGATCAATCCGATTTCCCGGACCAATTCGCTCGGCGCTATCGATGTGATAGGACGGAATTTTCCGTTCAATGGCAATTTGTTGCAGTTGCGTTGTATTGGATGAATTAAAACCACCAATCACAACCATTAAATCTAACCGTTCTTCCACCAACTCCAACATCGCATCCTGCCGTTCTTGAGTAGCATCGCAGATGGTGTTAAAACTCTGGAAATGCTGATTTAGCTGAACTGGACCATATTTTTTCATCATCGTGCGCTCAAACAGCTTGCCAATTTGCTCAGTTTCGCTTTTGAGCATGGTGGTTTGGTTAGCGATGCCAATATGCTCCAAATCCCGATCCGGGTCAAATCCCTCGGACGTGGCGCGGCTGAATTTTGCCATAAATTCGTCCCGATTTCCACCGTTGAGGATATAGTTGGCGATATATTCGGCTTCTTGTAGATTCAGCACCACCAAATATTTCCCAGCAAAGGAACTGGTAGCAATGGTTTCTTCGTGCTTATACTTGCCGTGGATGATCGAGGTGTATTCTTTCTTCTTATGTTTCTCCACCGTATGCCACACCTTAGACACCCAAGGACAGGTGGTATCGACAATCTTACAGTTTTTGTCATTGAGCAGTTGCATTTCCTGAACACTGGCACCAAAGGCGGGTAAAATCACCACATCACCCGCACCAACGACAGTAAAGTCTTTTGTCCCATCCTCAACGGGGACAAAGTTGACGTTCATCTTCTGTAGGCGCTGGTTAACGGAGGGATTATGGATAATTTCATTCGTCATCCAGATGCGCTCAGTGGGAAAATGTTGGCGAGTTTCATACGCCATCGCCACAGCGCGTTCCACACCCCAGCAAAAGCCAAATGCCTCTGCCAGGTGAATGGTCACATTTCCCCGTTTGAGTCGATAGTTATGATCGCGGATTTCTTGAATCAAGCTGCTTTGATATTGGGATTGAAGCTGAGTCGCCACCTCAGCCTCGTGACCAAATCCCTTACGGTGATAGTTGTCTGAACTATGGAGTGAACGTTTGAAGGCTTTTGTATCCATGAAACTTGTTTAGCAGATGAGTGTATACAATTGTTAATTCCTTTTGATCTTAAGACGAATCCGGTTTAGTCATTCGTCATTCGTCATTTGTCATTTGTCATTCATCGTTCGTCATTGGTCAAGTCGGGGCGGGTTTAGTTATATCAGGGTGCAAAGCAAACGTTAGCAGTAAAACCCGCCCCTACAACAGACTTTCCATCTCCCCCATCTCCCCTATCTCCCCCATCTCCCCCATCTCCCCCATCTCCCCCAGCTTCCCCATCTCCCTCACCCCATCCCTCGTCACAAACCGCTATCAAGAACAAGTTGATCCGTAACTTGTAGGGCATAGTGCCAAATTAAATAGCCTTGAGGATTTAGGTGCAAGCCGTCGGTACTCAATTCCATGTTCAGATTGCCTTCAGTATCGGCAAATAGGGGATAGAGATCCAGGTAAATGACATCTTCCGCCTCCGCGATCGCTTTCAATCGCTGATTAATCTCGACAATACGACTGTTGGGGATTTCCAGGAGGCGATCGCGCCCTTCCCAGGTGGCGTTTTCCCCACTATGGGGCAAAATGGATTGGACGATAATTTTGGCTTCAGGATGAGTGCGCCGCAGGTAGCGAATAATCAGCCGTTGGTTGGCTAAAATCGTCTCATCTCGGATGCCTCGAATCACGTCATTGATGCCAATCATCAAAAAGATAATCTCTGGTTGGGTTTGATCCAACACATCCAAGCGATTCAGCAATCCGGCTGTGGTTTCGCCAGAAATTCCCTGATTCAGCCAGGTTCGTTGCGTGGGTAGCATCTCATTGGGAAACCAGAGACTGATGGAATCCCCCAGCAGTATGGCTAAATTCTCCGGTTTTTGCTCCACCATCACTTGAGCTTCTTGTTCCAGCAGCGCCACCCACTGCTGGTAATTGAACTGGTGGCGGGGTCCGAGTTCAGGGATAGGGGTAGGGGTTGCTTCTGCTTCTGGAGTCGCATCAGTGGCTAGAGACTGGCTCACCGCAGACGGGATAGCTCCTTGGTACTGGCGCAGCAATACCCCCGCGATCGCTAGTACCAGTACGCCATTGACAGCGAGGGAGAAAACTGCCCAAGTTGGAAAGCTTTTCGAGGTTGTAGACACTTGTCTAGATACAGCATTGGCTCTCTCATCAGATTGTAGTCCGATTCCACTGGTGTCGATCATCCAAACCTAACAAAAGTAGGGACAATTCATGAATTGCCCCTACAGGATGGTTTTGGTAATCAACTGGTTTACCTAACCAGAAGCGCTCCCGTTAAACTTCCGAGCCGCGAGGAATATCAGCTGTACTACCACTGACGTTACCAAAGGAGCTACTGGTCAACACATCGGATTCCTTAACAAATCCACTGTAGGCTTCCATCCCGTGTTCACTAATATCCAAGCCATGGATTTCTTCTTCGGCATGTACTCGGAGTCCCGAGGTTGATTTCAGGGCGAACCAAACAATGGAACTAAATACGACAGTGAAACCGCCTACACAGAGGATACCCAGGAGTTGAACACCCAGTTGACCGAGTCCTCCCCCATAAATCAAGCCGAGTCGTTGACCCGCATCATTTTCAGCGAAGGTGAAGATACCAACAGCAATGGTGCCCCAGATCCCGTTAACTAAGTGGACAGAAATCGCACCCACGGGGTCATCGATATGGATATTGTCAAAGAAGGAAACCGCAAAAACCACGATAATTCCTGCAAGCAGACCAATTATGACGGCTGATAGATAGGAAACGGCATTACAGGGGGCGGTAATCGCCACTAAGCCAGCTAAGATGCCGTTAATAATCATCGACAGGTCAGGTTTACCATCTTTTAACCAAGAGGTAATCGTGGCAGAAATACCGCCAGCCGCAGCAGCCAGGTTTGTAGTTACGGCAATATACGGCACATTTTCAGTAGCAGCCAGTTCTGATCCAGGGTTAAACCCAAACCAGCCGATCCACAGAATCAAGCATCCCAGTGTAGCAATACTCATATTGTGACCGGGAATTGCATTGATTTGACCGTCTCTATACTTTCCTTCACGGGGTCCGAGAAAGGCAGCTCCCATTAACGCCGCCCAACCACCAACCGAGTGAACCACGGTTGAGCCAGCAAAGTCGGAAAAGCCTATTTCTCCTATGTCTCCTAGCCAACCACCACCCCAGACCCAGTGTCCGGTAATGGGGTAGGAGATTCCGGTGATCAGAAGACTGAATACGAGAAAGTCAATAAACCGAATCCGTTCAGCAACCGCACCCGAAACAATGGTGGCGGCGGTGCCAGCGAAGGCAGCTTGGAACAGGAAAAACACGGAGATCGGTAACCCAGTAGGAAATGGATCGAGTCCATAGGTTGCGGCATCGGTGCTGGTTAAGAAAAATCCACCTAAACCAATAAATCCAGTTCCTGCACCAAACATAAAGGAAAACCCAATTGCCCAAAATGCAACGGTGGCTAGGGCAAAGACAATCAGGTTTTTGGAGAGAATATTAACCGCATTTTTCTGACGACAGAATCCGGTTTCCAGCATCCCGAATCCGGCATTCATGAAGATCACCAGAATCGCAGCAATCAATACCCAGATGGCGTTTAACGTTCCCTGAAGTTGGGCAACAGCATCAGCGTCAACCGCCTCAGATTGAGCCACGGCTGCTGTATTCCAAACCACGACAATAATCGCCGTTAGCGGAATACAAGCCAGCCAGTAGGGAGAAAAGGATCGGGCTATGGTTTTCAAAGGGTCAAAATAGGGAGAATCCCAGAAGGAGGGGGAAACTCCTGGTAAATCAACTTGTCTAGTTTTAGGGGGAGACTTTTTTCGGTCGAAGGTTTTCTCGAACGTTCGTCTAGACATCATTTCGCTCTCTTTCCTGTTTTTCTGGTGGAACACATCCTAACATTGAGCTAAGAAGCGGTAAATAAAGTCATTGGAAGTATGACGTAGAAGAGGGGGTAAGTATCTGAGTATGACAGAACTCCGCGCCTATTTTCTTTGGTTTACTGCCAGCTTTTAAATAGTGCTGCCTGATTAAGGAATCGGGAGTTTTGGAAGTTGGCGTGTCTACGTTAGACAAAACCCTACAAATAAGTTGCCAGATAGTCAAGAGCCTCAATTCTTCTCAATAACGGGGTTCGTTATCTTTACGAAATTTTCAAATCTTCGATTTTTTGACTTGATATTTCTGTAACAAAATATACTTTTTGCCGGAATGACCTTTAAAATATATTGCGGTAGCCCCCTAGTGCAGCGCGGCAAAAATACTTGATCAGCTTCGTAGAAGATACGATGAAGCAGGGGGAGCCATGTAGAGACGTAGCATGCTACGTCTGGGAGCAGGGGGAGATGTTAGCTGTTCAGTTATTTCTGGCTTCTTGCACTAGCTCAGAGCTTTTGATTGTGCCTAAACCTGTTAATTTGACAAGGATTAAGATTCGAGTCAGACTGACAATTTACGTCTCTCAAAGAACTGATGAATAAAGATATAAAGATCCAGTCATTTTAAGGTCGTGAAGGGTCAAAACTTAATCTACGGCATTTGTGATAAATATTGCTGATATCCCGACTTTTCTAGCGCCGCTTGCTTATCCATAACGGATTGGGTTAAAGTCTGGCGATACTGTTGCACTCGTTCGAGTAACTCAGGTTGCTGGGATGCCAAAATCTGCACCGCTAACAACCCGGCATTTTTCGCATTGCCAATGGCTACGGTAGCGACAGGGATTCCACCTGGCATCTGTACAATCGAGTAGAGGGAATCTACCCCTTGTAAATGGCGAGTAGAAACAGGAACACCGATGACAGGTAATGGTGTCAGAGACGCCACCATACCGGGTAAATGAGCCGCTCCTCCCGCTCCGGCGATAATCACCTTGAGTCCACGCTGATGAGCAGTTTGGGCGTAGTCTACCATACGTTGGGGAGTTCGGTGCGCCGAAACGATCGCGACTTCACAGGAAACCTCGAATTCTTCACAAATTGCGATCGCACCCTGCATCGTGGGCAAGTCGGAATCACTGCCCATGATAATACCAATTTGGGGGTTGTCATTCGTCATTTGTCCTTTGTCCTTTTTGCCTGTTCCCTGTTCCCTGTTCCCTATTCCCTATTCCCTGAATTAAAATGACGCAGGATTAATGATAAAGAACATGATTATTATTAATGCACGAGTACCAGGTTATCAAGGGTTGCAACAGGTAAGGGTTGATGGGGAGGGAAAAATTTCCGCGATCGCACCCATGACTGATATCACCCCAGATGCCCATACACTCGATCTTACCGGGGATTGGCTTTCCTTAGCTGGGGTCGATTTACAAATTAATGGGGCGCTGGGTTTGGCATTTCCGGATTTGACGCTGGGGGATAGCCAGAAATTACAGCATATTTGCCAATTTCTGGGAAATCAGGGGATTGATGGGTTTTTACCCACCTTGGTAACCACCTCAATTGAGAAAATTCAACAATCGCTGGCGGTGATTGCTGATTTTTTAACCACCGCTTCCGATCAGACGGGAATGGCGCAAATCTTGGGGGTGCATTTGGAGGGACCTTTTTTGCATCCTCAAAAGCGAGGAGCGCATCCTCAAGCCTATCTCTTACCACTTACCTTAGAAAATGTCAAGCACGTTTTGGGAGATTATGGCAAACTGGTTAAAGTGATGACGCTAGCGCCGGAGTTAGATGAGACAGGTGAGGTAATTCATTATTTGCGTTCTTTAGGAATTACCGTAAGTTTAGGTCATTCCCTAGCAACGGCGGCTGAAGCCGAGGAAGCCTTTGCCTTAGGTGCATCGATGGTGACTCATGCCTTTAATGCCATGCCGGGATTACACCATCGCCAACCCGGATTATTGGGTGCCGCCATCACTCATCCGCAAGTGCGCTGTGGGGTGATTGCCGATGGACAGCATGTTTGTCCGACAATGTTACAGATTCTACTGCAAGCAAGTCGGGATGAAGCGGGATTGTTTCTAGTGAGTGATGCGTTAGCGCCGTTAGGATTAGGGGATGGGATGTATCCCTGGGATCAGCGTCAGATTGAAGTGAAACAGGGTACAGCACGATTAGCGGATGGTACATTGGCGGGAACTACGTTACCGCTATTGGTAGGAGTCCAGAATTTGGTCGAGTGGGGACTGTGTGAAATCGAGAGTGCGATCGCCCTAGCCACGGAGTCTCCTCGACAGGCGATCGGTTTACCTGGGATTGGAGTAGGACAACCTGCCAATTTGTTGCGATGGCATTGGCATGAGGACAGATCAAAATTGAGTTGGCAGCGTTTACAATTCAATGGATGATTTGTCATTAGTCATTAGTCATTCGTCCTTTGTTAAGTAAGGGATAACTCATAATTTATCCTTCATAATTCATAGTTGATATCATGTCCGCCTAAACAGTCATTATTCCCTTTTGCCTTGCAACCTTCCTCCTTCCCTTGGAGCCCTCTGCCCTCTACCCTCTGCCTTGTCTCAACCGATAGTGTAAGTATTCCACCGGACATGATATGAGATGTCTCACCTTATTAACCGGTTGATCAGGATGGGCGGGATTGGGGATCAATCGCTGATTTTGACAATCGACCAACAAATCTAATTTCTCTAATACAGTTTGACCAATCAGCACCTCATCACCCAAAACTAAGGCATCCTCCAATGTATCACGTCCTTGCCAATCAATTAGAACTCCAACGACGCCTACAGCTTCTGTTCGTCCATCAGCATAACCTGCTACTCGTTGAGCGCGAATGGTTAAACCAAGACACTGCACGACATGAATAGGAAGCACTGAACAGACTGCACCTGTATCAATCACGGCTTCTGTTTCGTACCCACGAATCTGATCAGCCGCTAGTTGTCCTCGCCGTACTAATTCGTCATCCGTTGGATTGGTGAGCTTGACTTTTGCTTTAACTTCACCCATGATTTTACCTATAACTTACTCAAAAAATATATCAGTTATCAAAACATTCCCTTTCCATTTTAATCGATTGTTTCCCTAATCTTCGCACTTCATTATTGCAGTTATACTAAGTTAAGTATACGGAAACCATTGTCACGTTTTGTGCTACATTTTGAAGTGCGGCGCTAGGGTCATTCAACGTCTCTACGTCTTGTTACCACCAACTTGGGTTAGTGAACTAACGCTCTAGCTCATGATAAAGTAATTAATCGTCCTAACTCCTCCATCCAACCTGACTCTATGAACACCGTTGATGATAAAACCGTAGTTAAAGACTATTTCAACGCCACTGGATTTGACCGTTGGCGGCGGATTTACGGCGAGGGCGAGGTAAATAAAGTCCAACTGGATATCCGTAACGGACACCAGCAAACCGTAGATACTGTTCTAAGCTGGCTCAAGGCGGATGGCAATTTAGCTGAGTTATCCATCTGTGACGCTGGCTGTGGTGTGGGAAGTCTCAGCATTCCCCTAGCCGAAGCTGGTGCGAAAGTCTTTGCCAGTGATATCTCCGAAAAAATGGTCGGTGAAGCCAAGGAAAAGGCTGGCGCTAGCTTGGCGAATTCTGACAAGCTTAACTTTGCCGTGCAGGATTTGGAAGACTTGAGTGGTAGCTATCACACGGTTATTTGCCTAGATGTGCTGATTCACTATCCCCAAGATAAAGCTGATCAGATGATTTCCCATCTCGCCTCTCTAGCCGAGTCACGCTTAATTCTTAGCTTTGCTCCCAAAAACATTGTATACAGTTTGCTCAAAAAAATTGGCGAATTGTTTCCCGGTCCTTCTAAAACCACTCGTGCTTACCTACACCGCAAAGCCGATATTATCAAAATATTGGAGCGTAACGGCTTTTCCATTCAACGCACAGGAATGACCAGTACCCAGTTTTACTTTTCTTACCTCTTAGAAGCAACCAGAAATTCCGATTAATTTATTCAGTTCATCTGACAAAACTCCGGCTCCCCTCTCCCACCCTCATGGAACCAAAAGCGAAGCATCCTTTGGCTTCCCCCATGGAACAAAAGCGAAGCATCCTTTGGCTTCCCCCATGGAACAAAAGCGAAGCATCCGCTGGCTTCCCCCATGGAACCAAAAGCGAAGCATCCGCTGGCTTCCCCCTTTTTAAGGGGGACGGGAGGGGGATCTATAAGGGGGACGGGAGGGGGATCTATAAGCTCACAAGGGTAGGTTTTTTATGGGGGTTTAGGTAAGACAAGGGAGACAGGTAGACCAGTAGACAAGGAAGAGTGAGAACGAAAAATAGGGCGTTTCGGCTTTTAGAAGTTAGTTTGACCGAACCGAATTCTGTACGGTTTTTCCCCCTTGTCTTCTTTCC
>NZ_JAVJUO010000098.1:0-33730 GCF_040220555.1 Coleofasciculus sp. C1-SOL-03 | reverse complement strand
ACGGAAAATCGGGCGTTTCGGCTTTTAGAAGCGAGTTTGACCGAACCTAATTTTGTACGGTTTTTCCCCCTTGTCTTCTTTCCATCCTTGTCCTCCTTGTCTTGTCCCAACCATAAAATAAAAAACCTACACCTGTAAGCTGGGGGAGAGGGGGTTGTGGCTTAAGTTGATACGACGGGCGCATGGGGCTTGTCGGGCGCACGTCGGTGCGCCCCTACGGTTTCAAAATTCACCAATTCAGGTGTGCCAAACCACTACCCTTTTACCGTTACTCCCCACATAAACGACCCATGAGCAACTCTCCATTGGCTAATCGATATATCCCCGTGGGTTCAATAATCGGATCACCGATTTTCCATGGGCGACGAGTTGAAGACGACGATTCTTCCCCATCTGCAGCAGGGGGAATTGACCGCACCGTACCAGTCTGATAGGGTGTATCGTAAAGATCCCCAGGGCGAAACGGGATACCCCCTGTGCCCGTAATAAAGAAGCTACCCCGTCGGGGTTGATGACGACGGGCAATACAACTTTCGGCAATTAGTTCGTCGGTGTCGATTCCATCGCCTGATAACAGGATGAAGCTGTTTTCAATAAAGCTGGTGTCGGGGATGGTAATTGTGCCGGGCACCAAACCGTCGGCATTGATATCCACGCGATCGTTAATATCAAGGGTAACCGGGTCAGTGCCTCTGGGCGCCGGTTTGAAGTTCTCTCCGAAGAAGGCGACGGTGTTCAAGCTGATATCCCCACCTCTGCCATCACGGGCATAAGCTAGGATATCGCTATCGTCAAATGCCAGGATGGTGTTGGCAGTTAGGGTAATATTACCGCCACCCCCGGCACCGGAGGCAACGCGGCTGGTGATGTCGCTATCTTCAAATAGGCGGATGTCAGAAGCCGTGATGGTAATCGCACCCCCAGCCGACTGTTCGGTGGAGGTGGCAATGGTGCCATTGGTGGCACTGAGGTGTTCGGTGTTAATTTGGATATCCCCCGCTTGGGCTGCACCTGTAGATTGGGCGATGATTCGTCCCTGATTGGTCAGTTGTACCCTGTCGCTGGCGTTGATAGTGAGATTCCCGCCAATTCCGTCGGGGCTGGGGGAAGAGGTGGCGGCGGAGACGGTGGCGTCGTTGGTAACGGTTAGGGTTTGGGTGTTAATTAAAAGGTTGCCGGCGGTGCCATTGCCGAAGGTGGCTACGGAGAGTAAACCGTTATCGGTGACGAGGAGAGAAGGGGTATTTAGGGTGAGATTCCCGCCATTCCCGGTAGCGCGGGCGGTGACGAGGGCGTTTATATTACTGGGATTCCCTTCGGCGTCAGTGCCAATCACTTCAATCTTGTCGGTGGCGGTGACGGTTAAATCTCCAGCATCGCCTATACCAGCCGTCAAGGCGGATAATTCGGCACCGTCAAGGATGCGTAGGTTTTGGGTAGAGATACTCACATCTCCCCCATCTCCTGTGGCACCATCTCCGACATCGGCAAACAAAGCACTGGGATTGCCATCGATGGGGTTATCGCCATTTAACTCAATTTGGCTAGCATTGACCTTTAACTCACCCCCATTCCCTTCTCCAAAGGTTCCCACCGATATCTGACTCCCCTGGCTGACCAATAGTTCTCCCGTCTCCAGGGTCAAATTCCCGGCATTGCCTGTGGCACCTAAGTCAACTTGCGCCCGGATACCACTGGAATTCCCTTCGGGGTCAGTGCCTATGACTTCAATTTTGTCCGTGGCAGTTACAGTTAAGTTCCCAGAATTCCCTTCACCAAATGTAGTGGCGGATAAGGAAGCACCGTCAAGGATGCGTAAGTATTCAGTAGAGATGGTCACATTTCCCCCATCTCCTGTGGCATCATCACCGACAACAGCAAACAAACCACTGGGAGTTCCATCGATGGGGTTATCGCCATTTAACTCAATTTGGCTAGCATTGACATTTAACTCACCCCCATTCCCTTCTCCGAAGGTTCCCACCGATATCTGACCCCCCTGGCTGACGAAAAGTTCTCCTGTCTCTAGGGTCAAATTCCCCCCATTGCCTGTAGCACCTCGGTTAACTCGCGCGGCGATATTACTGGAATTCCCTTCGGGGCTGCCTATCACTTCAATCTTGTCTTTTGCAGTTACAGTTAAGTTCCCAGAATTCCCTTCACCTAATGTAGAGGCGGATAATTCGGCACCGTCCTTGATGCGTAGGTCTTGGGTAGAGATGGTCACATTTCCCCCATTTCCTGTGGCACCATCTTCGACAGCAGCAAACAAACCACTGGGATTGCCATTGATGGGGTTATCGCCATTTAACTCAATTTGGCTAGCATTGACATTTAACTCACCCCCATTCCCTTCTCCGAAGGTTGACACCGATATCTGACTCCCCTGGCTGAGAAATAGTTCTCCTGTGTTCAGGGTCAAATTCCCAGCATTGCCTGTAGCACCTGAGTTAACTCGCGCGGCGATAAAACTGGCATTTCCTTCGGGGCTACCAATCACTTCAATCTGGTCAGTCGCCTCCACCCGTAAGTTCCCAGCATTCCCAACTCCAAATGTGGAAGCGGATAAAGCAGCACCGTCAAGGATGCGTAAGTCCTGGGTAAGGATAGTCACATCTCCCCCATCTCCCGCCCCAAAAACATCAGCGAACAGCAGCGAACCTTCACTCAGCGTCACCGATTCCGTCGTTTTTACCCGTACCTCTCCCCCGGGAATTTCACCCAAAGTATCCGCCCAAATGTCGGAACTTTGAGTCATCTCCAATCGCGCCGAGCGAATCTGCACATCACCGCCCCCCTCACCACTGGCATCCACAAACGCTCCCTCAGACAAAGAAATATCCCCAAATTCTGCAATCGAGTCATACCCCAAGACAAACCGATTCCCCATCTGAGTCAAACTCACTTCCCCTATCCCAGCCACACTCCCCAGTTCAATACGCCCACCAGCGGCTGTCAGATTCCCCCCTTCTAACCTGACATCTCCGCCAACTAACCCCAAGGTTTGACCCGCTCTTACTTGTAACCCTGGAGAACCACCATTAGAATTCGGTTGATCTATCACACTGGCGGCTTGGGATTGATTCAGAATCGGTTGAGCGGCAATGGCATTAAACAAAAAAGCAGAGGGATTAACCGTCAGTAAATTACTCTTCGCCGGTTCAGTGGCGCTAAATAATCCTGCATCCCCCAGCCGAATCGCATCAGCCGTCGTCGCAAAAAACGACCCCTCGATATCCAAACTGGCATTGGGTCCAAATAAAATCCCATTGGGATTCATCAGAAACAAATTAGGACTAGAGTCTCCAAACGTACCCAGAACGCCAAAAATTCTCGAAGGGTTGTTTCCGGTAACGCGAGTGAGAATATTCTCAATATTAGCCGGACTGAAGAAATAAACCCCCCGCCCCGCATCCACATTGAATTCTAGAAAACTGTGAAATAAATTACTCTCCCGAATCGCTCCCTGCTCGATTACATCCACGGGAAGGTTAGGATCAAGGGATCTGACGGTAGAACTCTCAGCCCCCAAGGTATCATCCGGCTCAATTTGCGCTAAAACCCCCTCCCCAGCGACGGTGGAGAACATCCCCACAACCGCCACAGTACCGATAACCAAAGACTGCCAACGGCGAGTGAACCAGCCTAGAGTAATCATGGTAAACGTCTCCTGAGCGAGTAAGGGGATTATGCTGAACTCAACGGGGAAATTAGGTATCGCATACTACCAAATAACCCAAAACCCATGGTGGGTAAAACGGCAAGGTTGAGTCAACACAATTTAAGGGAATCAAGCCCTGTTGATGTTGATTTATATAGTATAAACCGAATTATCCCATAGTTTGACAAAAAAAGTGGGCGCTCTCTAAACCCCCCCAATCCTACCAAATCCGGGGAACGCTACCCCCGTTATAAACCAGTCCTTACCTTGCGGACGAAAGTTTGTGTAGCAGCGATTTCAATCGCCGTGGCAAAAGGGGGTAATAAAGGCGGATTTGGTATCACCAGATTTTCAGACACCAATACCCAGGGGTAAGCTGTTTGGCATTTAAACATTAATGTCAACAATGGCTCTCATCCTTGTAGTGCGTTAAGCGAAGCCATGCCGCAGGCTTTGCATCTTGCTCGCTACCCATTCCCAATTTAAATGCATGACAGCTTATAGCGCTTAATTCTGTAATAAAGTACAGTCGCTCAAAGTCCCCCTTTTTAAGGGGGATGCGAGGGGGATCGACAATGTACCGCATAGCCGAGCAAACTGCTGTATAAAATAACAACACCAATTGTAGGGCACGGCAATGCCGTGCCCCTACTTAGATGTCAATTCACGTCAATTCTGCTTGATTCATCTGCTCATATAACCACGCCTCAAACAATTCATTCAGCAACCGCTGGCGCATCGCTTCATTCAACTGCGCCGGAATCAACTTCTCTAATCGGACAACAGTATACCCATCTTTTGCCGGTTGAGGCGACCAAACTTGACCCGATTGACTACTACGCAGTAATCCCGCTAAATTAGGACTCAGACTACCCAACTCAACTGGACCAATCAAACCCCCCCATTTCGCCTCTGACCCTTGAGAAAATTCACGAGCCACTTCAGCAAAGATTTGTTCCCCTTTCTTCAGACTCAAATAAAGTTTAAATGCCACAGCAAACTCCTTGGTCTTTAAACAAGAATAAACCACTCGATCTAACTCTCGTTTCCGCTGACGGAAATAATACTCCAATTGATGTCCCCAAGTCGCTTGTTTAAACATTTCCAATCGAATCCGCCGCCGGAACACCGCCTCTAATTCAGTCTGACTCATCCCACACCGCTTTAACCAAGCGTGGAATTCCTGTTCCCCCTGCAAATTATTTCGTTGACCGAATAGCTGACAAGCCTGAAAAACCTCCTCATCCGTACAATCAAACGGCGCGATCGCCTGATTGATCAGACTTTCCCGTAACCCTGGCGGAATCAGCGATGAACGAATAACCTTATGAGTAACTTTTTTGTCGGTACTGCGGCGGTTTGGGTGTTTAAAAAAGGTGGTCATCATCTTGCTCAAAGCCTAAACAATAAAACAGGTAAAACTAACGAATTAGAATAATCAAGGCTGAATTCAGGGACTGTCCTGGGTTCACGTTTCGCCCAAACAAAAATTCACTGTAGTCAGCTAGATTATCAAGTCCTAAAAAGTTCAGAATAACTTCTGTGACTAGCCAGAGTGTGGTAGTAAAAACGAGCTTCTTCCAATGAATGTGCATAGCTTTTGTCTCCTCAACTCCCTGGCTTCTTGCGTTTCCGGGTTTCAATACGGTTCATTACTTAACACAATAAAAAAAAGAGCGGGTTCAGACACCCCCCTCTTCTGCAAACTTCCTGGCACAATTGCGTTAACCCGATTGCCGAAAACTGCAATAGCCATGGCTGAATCCTGTAATCGCTGGTTCTCAACTTGGCATTCAACCTGGTAGAAAACCTTAATCCCTTACCTCAGCGAATTGTTTATTGTAATTATCAAATGAATCCTAATGATTTAAATCCAACTCAACCATTCAGTCAGATATATAATGCAACTAAAACCCCTTACTTCCTCAAACCTACGACCCAGCACCGTGGTACTCAGACCCAGCGGTTGTCTCGATAGTGCTCGCAGTCCCGCGTTTAGACAATCTCTAGAACAAGCCTTAGACTTGGCGACGGATACCGTGGTTGTGGATTTAGTATCCGTCAACGTAATTAAAGCCGAAGGAATTCGCAGTCTAATGGCGGGGATGAAACAAGCCGCCGCATTGGGAAAAACCCTATCTTTAGAATTTGTAGACGCCGTGACGCGGATGATTTTGGAAGAACAACTGCAGGATTTAACCTGATAGCAAATCCGGGTTAACTACCCCCGTTATCAACCAGTCCGCGCAGGCGGACTTGGTTTGTGTGGTTCCGCGATTTCAATTGCCTCCTTCAATCTACCCTTCAAGAAGGCTTCGCATACATTAGCGTAGCAGCAATTTTAATCGCCGTGGCAAAAAGGGGATTACTTGTGAGTGTTCTGCTGATTCTTCAGCCGCTCGAAGTTCCCTCTCGATGACGAAAACATTAGTATAGAGATTGGCGATAATTTGTCCACCCCACTGCGTCATTTGCAAGTGGTGCAACCCCGTTTGGATGTAGGGATAGACCAGGTTCCAGAAAAATTTTGGGTAGCCTTGGCGTAAGTCTGCTGGATGATGGTATCCTAACCCTTTATGAGTCCCTAGTTCTGCCAATTCATAAAACAATCCAGTTAGCTTTTGTAGGTATTGAGGGTCACTAAGTTGACCGATTAAATCAGCAGCACGAATTAAGCCAGGATAGTTGACCGTATCTTGATAGTCCTGATCAGCAGGTACGGGGAAACGGGTCAATTCAAGGTTACGCTGAATGACTTCAATATCAATTAAATCCTCACCCAAAAAATACTCTTGAATAAATAATTTGCCTCGGTCTACATGATAAGGAGCAAGGCTAGCATCGGTAGCACCTGGAGGGAGAATAATGACTTCCTGATTAATACCAGTGGCATACTGTCTTTGGTTAATTTTATCCTGGTGGCAAATCCCTTTAACATAGCCAATGTCATGGCACAATAAAGAAATGATACAATGTAACCAGTCTTTCGGGGAGACATTCCCTTCCCGAAGGTGCTTACCTCGTAAAATTTCCTGTCCGACTAAGGTAGCAAGGATGGTATGTTCAACCGTATGATAAAGGGCATTACTTCTAGTAATTTTGGTTAAAGCCAAGGTAGCGACCTGAATGATTAGGTTGGCATAGTCAGGTTTGTCGTGACCGTAAGTATAGCGGTATTCAGCCTGTAGTTGGGTAACACAAGTTTCAATCAGTACATCTGTCGGATTAAACATTAGCAGCATACTCGGTTATAATCTAATCGATTCGTTAAATTGAGATGCACCTGAGGAAGAATGGCACTCAACTCAGCAATTTTCGAGGGAGCATGTCAGTTTTGCCTAAAACGTTCAAGTCGGTTGGGTAGAGCGTAAGTGTTACCCAACAGGCTAATCTGGAGTTGGGTTTCGTGCCAAAAGTCCAACCGACAAAGATGACATGCTCCCATTTAAAACCTTGAGGCAAAGAAAAGGGATTCTAATGTTGATTAGCCTGTCTCCAAACGTGGGGAGTCATACCGTTATGTTGACGAAACTGTCGAATAAAATAGCCTGTGTCGAGATAACCCACAGCTTCAGCAATTGTTTGCACCGATTGACTCGTCGCCAGCAGCAAGCGACGGGCTTCGGCTATCCGGCGCTTGATAATCCAGCGACATACGGACTCTCCTGTCTGGCGTCGTACTAAGTCGGTTAAGTAAGCGGGGGAATAACCCATAGCTTGGGCGACATCGCGAAGACTAATCTGTTGGTGATAATTCGCTTCAATAAAGTTAAAGCATTGATTCAGCTTGGGGATAGATGGGAAGAATGACTCACAGGTGGCTAGTGCAGCCGCATCAGCAGATGGGGTGTCTGGAGATGGCGTCGCGTACCACCGCCTGAGGGTTTCTTGTCTTTTGAGGCGAACGGAAATGGCTCTGAGCAATTCTTTGGCGGTAAAGGGTTGAGTCAGATAATCATCGGCTCCTAGCTCCATGCATTTACGCTGCTCAGCTTGGCTGCCTTTGGTAGCGATAAAAATGAAAGGAATAACTGCTGTAGTCGAATCTTGACGCAACCGAGTGAGGACTTCATACCCATTCAGCTCTGGCATCAGTTTGCCACAAATGATTAAATCGGGCAACTGTTTTTGGGCTTGCTGAATGCCGATATGACCATTTTCTACACCGATGGCGTTGAATCCTGCTGCTTCTAAGTAGTCTAGAAACATTATTCGGGTTTTGGTGTCATTTTCAATCACCAGAATCTTTTTCATCACACATCTACTCCTGCTACGGAATTTGAGGTCTCTTATGGGAGTAACCCGTTGTTCTATTAACACGATAAGCAAAGGAGTGAGGCGATGCATTCACCTATTCTGCAAACTTGCTGGTATAGATCGGTCAGATTTGTGGCACAATTGTGTTAGTGAGTTTGCTGAAAAGTGCAAGGTCAAGCTCGCTACTAATCCCCAATTTAAATGCATGACTTGTGTGAGTATCTTGCTGGCTACTCTAGCACTAGGAGAAACGGCAAGGACATCAGCTAGTCCCAGAGGGAACTCTTAACAATAAAGACTGTCCTAACCTGTCTTAGTACCGCTACTAATACCCAATTTAAAACCATGACAGCTGAGAATCAAAACCAATTAACATCTCGCCCAGAAACAATCCCTGATCTGTTCAGATAATGCCGACAAAAACGGTGATTCCGGATGGTGAAGGAAAAAATGATCGCCCGGAAATAGTTGCAACATAAAGTAACGACCTGTCTGAATCCGCCAAGCTTCCAAGTGATCATAGCTAATTGCCCGATCCTGTAAACCGCCAAATACAGAAATTGGACAGTCGAGCGGTTTTTCGGTAGCATACTGATAGGTTCCCATCATCGTAAAATCAGCTCGCAGACTCGGCAAAAATAACTGCAATAGTTCCTGATTCTCTAAAATCGGCTGCGGTATGGCATGATAACGATGACGCAATTCCGCGATAAATGCAGCATCCGGTAACCGATAAATAGGTTGTCTGGAAATAGGAATCTGAGGAGCCGGACAACAACAAGCAAATAGGTGAACTAAACCCGAACCATTCTGGCGGCGGAGTTGACGGGCGACTTCAAAGCCAACTAACGCCCCCATACTGTGACCGAAAAACGCAAATGGTATCATCAAATACGGCTGTAGAACCGATACCAGCGTTTGAACCAGAAGCGGGAGTCGAGTAAACGGGCGCTCCATCAACCGACTACCCCGCCCCGGAAGTTGGATGATGCAAACGTCCACATCCGGTGGCATACGATTTAACCATGAACTATACGCCGAAGCAGTACCCCCCGCACAGGGGAAACAGAATAGTCGCAGGCGAGCCTTTGGCTTCGGTTTAGGGCAAATGATCCAGGAGCCAACATTTTGTTTAACAGTCATAGTATTATACCATCGTTTGAGCGTAAATCCATCAAAAATGC
This sequence comes from Coleofasciculus sp. C1-SOL-03, assembly GCF_040220555.1. Taxonomy (NCBI): domain Bacteria; kingdom Bacillati; phylum Cyanobacteriota; class Cyanophyceae; order Coleofasciculales; family Coleofasciculaceae; genus Coleofasciculus; species Coleofasciculus sp. C1-SOL-03. The sequence goes on along the minus strand of NZ_JAVJUO010000098.1, from coordinate 24,628 downwards.
AACCAATAACAGTCAAGACATTGAGTCAGGTTGCCGTTTAAACCAACGCCGAATCAACAAATAGGCAGAGGGGACAAAATAGAGCGCCATCAGAGTCGTTCCGCCCAAACCACCCACAATAACCACAGCCAGGGGGGGCCAGAAACCACTCCGGTCAAACATCAAAGGCGTGAAACCAATAATAGTGGTGAGTGTCGTCGCGATAACATGGCGTGTCGAATGAACCACCACCTCCCGGGCGGCTCGCCAAGAAACCGGGCGACCCTGATCGTTCTCCTGTAACGCCGTTAGTACGACGATAGAATCATTAACCGCAACTCCCAACAAGCCAATCGTCCCCAGAATCGCGGTGAACCCGAATGGATAACCAAACAACCCCAGAGAACCCAGCGCCAAACCAACTGAAAATACAGCAACCAAGACAATAATTCCGGCTAATCGAAACGAACCAAACGTCAGAACTAACGTCGCCGCCATCAAAATCAGCAGCACTCCCAGAGTCGATACCAAATTACTAACCGCCGAGTTACGCTCACCCGCCTCGCCGCCGAAATCAAAGGAATAGCCGGGAGGTAACTCAAACCCCCTGGCGGCTAAACGGTGTTCAAAATCGGCAAGAACATTGGCAGGTAGTACGCCGGCGGTGATAAATCCCTGCACTGTATTCACCCGTTGTCCATTGCGCCGGGAGATTGTGGCTAAATCAGGGACGAGTTCGATGTCGCCGAGAGCCGAGAGGGGAATCCTGCGCCCATTCCCAACCTCTAGTCTCTGGCTGGGTAGTAAATCCAGGGATGCAATCTGATCCAGGTTAGAGCGGTTGGGATTGGATAAGCGCACACGTACCGGGAGTTCTTCCGTCGCCTCCAAAACAGAACCTCCGAGAACTCCCTCTAAATTAGCGTCTAATTGCTGGGCAATTGCGGTCTTATCAATTCCTGCCAATCGGACTTGCTCTTGATCCAGATTTAACGCTAATTTAGGTAGAGCCTCCGTTAAGTCTGCTCGCGTATCAATGACATCCGGAACATTCGCCAGTTCGGCGCGAATCTGGTTGCCAAGATCCCGCAGACAATCCAGATCAGAACCGTACAGCCGCAGTTCAATCGGCGCCGCAAAAGGAGGTCCTTGTTCAAGTTGTCGCACGATCGCGCGGGCTTGGGGAAATTCCTGATTCAGCTCATCCTGCAAACGTTGAATCAAGGGGCGGGAATTGACGTTGGCATGCAGTTGCACCAAACCTTGGGCATAATTGGCGGCATTTTCGCGATCGCCAATCACATTATAGTAAAAGGAGGGCGCACTTTTACCCATAAACCAATGGACATCTACCACTTCAGGGTGGCGCAGAATTAATTGCCTTGCCCGAATGACACTCGATTGAGTCAGGTCTAGGGAGGTTGATGTTGATAGCTCAAAATCAATATAGAACTGTTCGCGATCTGTCGGAGGGAAGAACTGCTGTTCCAGATGAGGCGCTACGAGAAAGCCGCTGATGGGTAAAAGTAGAGTCAATGTTACGCCAAAAATCGGTCGTGCTAAACTTTGAGCCAGAGTCCAACGATAGACTCGCGTCAACCCTGGGTGAGAGAAACCCGTTTGCCACCAGGCGCCTGAGACGGTTCCCCCTCCCCAGGCGTGTAACCGAGCCACTAAAGCGGGAATCACGGTTAACGAGAGCGCCAGAGAACTCAGGAGCGCGAGAATTACCGTCACACCAATCGTACCGGTGAACTCTCCAGTCCCCCCAGGGGCTAAGGCAATGGGGAGAAATGCCAGGACACTGGTTAAAGTGGACGCTAGGAGAGGGACAGCGATGTGGCGAACGGTTTGAGTGACGGCTCTGTGGGGGGAGACTCCCTCTCTCAACCGGATTTGTACCTCATCGACCACGATGATGGCATTATCGATTAAAAGACCTAACGCAATAATAGTACCCGTGACCGAGATCTGATGCAAGGGAATTGCCAACAGCTTCATGGTGCCAAACACCATCAACACGGACAAGGGTAGGGCAGAACCCACAATTAACGCTGACTTCCAGCCCATTATGAAAAAGCTGACTCCCACAACCAGCACCGCACCGAGTAGGAGGTTGTTGATTACATCATTGAGTCGGGCTTCAACATAACGGTTTTGGTTAAAGATGACCTGTAAGCCGATACCTGGTGGTAATTGGCGGCGGAATTTTGCCAAGGTTTGATCCGCGACTTGAGTCCACTGGTCAAGGCGTTGGCTGGATTCTACCATGGCAGCTACCGCGATTGCCGGCTGACCGTGGATCAGGGCTAACTCTGAAGCTGGCTCAACGATCCCTTTTTTGACCTGGGCAATATCGCCTAAGCGAGTAGACTGAGCGGTATCACCGAAGCGGATGGGAATACGGCGGATACGCTCTAAGGAATCCAGTTCGCCTTCAACCTCGAACAGCAGGTCATTGCGGCGGCTGCGTAGTTGACCGGCGGCCACTTTGGCGTCGCTGCTCAAGATTTGCTGGGAGAGCTCTTGTGCGGTGAGTCCTAAAACTGTTAAGCGATGGGGACTAATTTCGACGACAATCTCTTCTGCGGGAGCGCCGAATCGCTCAACCGCTTCTGTCCCCCTGATCAAACGCAGTTGATCTTCGAGTTCCTCACTCCAACGGCTCAGAATCGCATAATTAGTGGGTGTCTCGAGTTCCCAGGTCAACGCGACAATCAGGGCATTGGCTTTGGCTTGGGAGTCTTCAAAGGTTGGCTCTAAGGCGCCTGGCGGTAACTGGGGGGTAATATCGGTGAGTTGGTCGCGCACCTGTGACCAGACTCGCTCCACATTACTCACCTCGTCTTTCAATTGTATAGCGACGGTTGAGAAACCCAGGCGAGAGGTGGATTCAATGGTGTCAATTTCTTCGATTTCAAATAATTCTTTCTCAACCTTTTCCGTCACCAAAGATTCTACTCGTGAGGCACTGGCTCCGGGGAAACGGGTTGTAATTAAAGCATTGCGCTGAGTCAATTCGGGGTCTTCCATGCGGGGAAGGCTGAGGAATGAGGAAAAGCCCCAGACGACGATTAAGCAGATGGTCAAAATCAGCAGTCGGAGATTGCGGTAGAATAGATTGGACATTTTCACCCCCTCAGCGTTGAGCTGGACGCACAAATTGACCGGGAACAAGGCGATGAACCCCGTTGACAATGACCTGATCGCTCGGTTGCAGAGTCCCCCGCACCAAGACGCGATCGCTCTCGGTATGCAGGATTTCCACATCCCGGCGTTCGACGTGGAAAGGGCTTTGGGGACTAGAGACAGAAGCCGGACGGGGGGACTCCTGATTCTCTTGCGGTTTGGGCGCTTTTGCCATCACATAGCAAGACCAGAGACCCCGCGTTCCTTGAACCAGTGCCGTCGTTGGTAGCCAATAGCCAGAGGTGGGTATAGATTCGACCCGTTCCCACCGTGCCAATTCTCCCGGCGTCACCGTTGCGGCGGCTGATGGCTCTAAGGTGAGAACCACACTCACGGTGCGGGTGGATGAATCCAGTTCCGGCTGCACGGATGAGACGGTGGCGGAATAGGTGTTCTGTCCGATTTGTAGCTGGTGTTGGCTCCCGACTTGGAGTTGGGCGGTAGCGGTTACAGGTACACCAATCCGCGCCTCAAGTCCCGCATCTTCAACCAGATGTAGGATCGATTGACCCATGGAAACGACGGTTCCTTCGTCAACCAGACGCCGAGAAATTGTGCCGGCGAAAGGGGCTTTAATCGTACTGTTTGCTAAGTCAATTTCGATACTGGTGATCCTGGCATCAAGCTGCTTGACTGAGGCGCTTTGAGCGGCAATTTGTTCGCGGCGAGTCCCGGCGAGCAACTCCTCTAGATTACTTTTAGCTTCATCCCGGCGAGCGGTTAAGGTACTGGCTTCAAAGGCGACTTCATCGAGTTGTTCCCGTGAAATGGCGCCTTGGGCATAAAGCCATTCCCGCCGGGAGCGTTTGGTCTGTGCCAGTTCCAATTGTTCGTTGATTTGCCTAACGGTAGCCCGCGCCGCCTCGATGGTTTCGGTTCGCGGTCCGGCCTGTAGTTCTTGCAGTTGGGCAACAGCCTGCGATCGCTGGGCAAGTAACTGACGACGTTCGGCTTCTAGACGGCTAGTATCAAGTCGTGCTAGGGGGGTGCCGGGGTTGACGCGATCGCCTTCATCAACGGCAACAAAGACCAGTTGACCCGAACGCTCAAAGCCAAGCTCGCTACGGCGACGGGCGACAATTTCTCCCGTATAGGTGCGAGACACCGGGTACGAGTTTACCGGGGTTGCTGATCGGGTCTCAACGGGCAAAATATGGACTGAAGCTGGGGGGTTCGCGGCTTCTTCTTGCCTTAAGCGTCGGCTTAAACCAATGGTTAGACTCGACAGTAAAAGTAGGGCGATAAACCCTAATACTTTCGGGTTTGCCAGCTTTAAATTTTTTTTGATTTGATAGACATAAAGCATTGGTCGTAGAGGTTATTAAACAATTTTCTCTAATCATCCCCTCAAACAGCAATCCCGTACTGGAAATCGATGGAGAATTGCGAAAAAACGGTAACCCAACAAAAAAAATCCCGTTTTGACAGACGCGCCATGGCACATCTCTACATCTGGCGATCGCTAACTGGGGTGACGCGAATCACCAGCTTGCCAACGACGTGTCCTTGTTCGCTGATAGAATGAGCCTGGGCGACGTCGGATAGGGGATAGGTTTCCTCGATAACTGACTGAATCTTATTGGCTTCAATCAGTTCCTTTAAAAAGGTCAAATCCTTGCCACTGGGTTTGACCCTGATTAGTTTTGCCGTTTTACCTGGAAAAATAGACGTGAACAAGGTTTGGACGACGCTTTCGACGGTGGGTAACGTCGTCACATAAACCCCACGAGGTTTCAACATCTTTTGCCATCGAGAAAAGGTTTGATGGGCGACTGTATTAAAAACAATATCGTACTTCGCGGTGTCTTGGGTAACATCTTGGATGGTATAATCAATCACCCGATCAGCTCCCAAAGATTTCACCAATTCCACATTCTTGGTACTACAAACAGCCGTCACCTGTGCCGCAAGCGCCTTAGCAATTTGAACAGCAAAGCTACCTACTCCACCGGAACTGCCATTGATAAGAACCTGATGTCCGGGCTGAATTTTCCCCTGATTTCGCAACCCTTGCAGAGCCGTTAGGGCGGCTAGAGGCACAGCCGCCGCTTGAATAGGGGTCATGTTATTCGGTTTGAGACAAGCTGCCTGTTCGGAAACCACGGCATACTCAGCGTAAGCTCCACCGGGAAAAGAGTCAAGGTAGGCGTAGATTGGCTCTCCGGGGTGGAAGCGGGTGACAGCGCTACCCACTTCCACCACGTCTCCGGAAATGTCAAACCCCAAGATCATGGGGAATTTGTTCCCTGTGAACAGCTTCAGTAAACCCTTGCGGATTTTCCAATCGATTGGGTTGACACTAGTGCCATGAACTTTGACCAATAGCTGGTTGGGTTTAGGAGTCGGCTTTTCAATCGAGGTGTATTGCAGGACATCAACCGAGCCATATCCATTATTTATGACAGCGTTCATCGTATCTATCATCACCTTCAACAACAAAATTTCCCAAGCAAGCTACCCAAAGGTACGCTGAACAGAACTTAGCTCAAAATACAGACAGCTTAATCTCACTGAACCTGATTGTGACGTTGTTTTTTCCGATGAAACACGGCACCCAAAGCGCCCAACAGTAATAATCCCAACCCTGAAGCCGGTTCAGGTACAGCGACACTGGGAACCGCTCGCAGAGAGGCGGGGAATGGCAGACGTATTACATTGTAGCCATTTCCTGTGGTCAAATTAACGTCTTCAATTCCCCTGTCCTCAATAAAGAGCTGAACGCTACCACCACCCAAAGCAACATCTTGTAAAAAGGCATCCGCTAAACCAGCTGCCAAGGGGTTTAATCCAGCGACTTTCGAGGCATTAACGGGTTCAGTAAACCCGGCTTCAAAATCATCATCAGTTTGGGTTGTAGCACCGTAGTCAAAAACGGTATAGATAGGGGAATAACCAAAATTAATGAGTGGACTTGTGCCATAAGTCATAACTATCTCAACATCATCGGGATTGGCTTGATAAATGCGTTCTTCAAGGGTTGAATCCTCGCTAGCAAACCAGTCTTGACCAGGAACACCAGCCCCTAAGCTCCAAGTGTCTGTAAAATCACGGTCACTTTTTTGACCGTAACTAAAACCAATACTATTGAGGGGAATAGTGTTATGGGTTAGGTAACTGAAAAAGTTAGAGAAGCCGATACCATCATTCAATGTTGCCGATCGCGTCGCACCACTGGCAGGTTCTTCTGGACTTCTGGGACGACCGGTTGTGTAACAAGGAGCAGGATTGCCTGGGGAATTCTTGCTGATTTCTTGATAACTACAGTCTGAAAACAAAGGAAGTTTAAAGAACGCTGTGTATCCCTGGTTTTGGGATGGGTCTCCAAAAAAGTTTAGCTTGTGGTTAGATTCAATGGGTCGTGATGAAATATTGGGTAATGAATCAAAGTTGAAGCTTGCCGCCTGAACAGGTAAGGGGAGGCATACAGCGGCGGTGGCAGTCAGTCCGAGGACAATTGAAAGGTGGTGATTAGGCATGATTAAGCTTTGAACTCCTAAACAGTGTGAACACTAAGTTTCGGTAATCAGGGGGATGAAGAGGAGTTACCGATCTCCCCAAAAGTAGCGTATATAGTTTTTGACTTTAACAGCAGTTCTGTTGAAGTTGCAGTAGCAGAAAAAAACTTAATCATTCAACTCGACGCTGTTTACCCATAGCGAGCGTTGCACCAATAACCATCAAGATTGCGATCGCACTTCCAGGTTCAGGAACTTTGGTGGTACTAATCTCTACAAATCTTTTATCCCCTGTAACGTCAGCAATCTTCAAGCCGGCAACCGATTCTGTTGCCCCAGCAGCCATAAGTAAGTCGCTAAACTCCTGGGATATCCTTACCTCTGTACTTTGAGGAGTGATAATTTGATTTTCAAGATCAACAAGGGGAGGTCTTGGTGATACCACATCAAACAAACGCAAACCATTGCCTATTGTACCTGTAAACAAAAAGAATTCAAAATCAGGACTAAAGGCGGTGGAAAGTTCTCCAATCACAAGTTGAGGCTCTAAAGCGAGCTGAGCGGTATTTACATTAAAGATTACACGGCTAGCAAATGCTTCTACTCCACTTAGAGGAATGAAGGTATTTGTTTCATCATCGTAGCTGAAAGTGAATGTAGTACCTCGGACGTTTGGATCATCACTAGGAGGAAGGAGAGGTAGTGCCACGGTGAATCCTGGATCTGGCGTGACCGTATTTTCCAATGAAGCCAAAGAAAGACCTAATGATTCCAGCACATTGAATGTCTCTTCATTGAGCCTAAGGTTTTCTTTGCCAGATACTAATTGATAGACTTGGGGTTCAGCCTGAACAGGTAGAGGTGTACTTAGGGTAGTGGTCGTAGCCAATCCCAGAAGTATTGAAAGAATGTGTTTTCGCATAATTAAACCTCAAAGTTTTTCGACAGAATTAAACAGTGAGCAAGGGTTTAACTGAATCATTTGAGACTGGAAAATCCGTTGATTTTTCTTGTTTTAACCCTTTCATTGTCTTTCTCTAATATTAGAAAATATAAAAACAGGTTACCAGGGATTTTTTTTAGGATAAATGAGTTATTTTTTTACTCCCAATTCTGAAGTACAGTCTATCCCAGCAAAATCCCCGACTTGTTCAAGGAGTCGGGGATCTATGTAAGCTGTTCGGCATTTAAATCTTAATGTCAATAATAATGAAACTTTAGTCCCATTTTTTTGATAGTTTTTATTAGCTTAAGTAGAAAAATAACAAACAATATTAGCATTAAGCTAAATATATAACGGTCACTAAAAACTTGCATGACCACAGAGGACAGTAGAGGACCCGCTGTACAGCCCGCACTGTAAGTACCTGTAAACAAGACAGTCCCAGACGGTAATTTATCCCGGGACAGTTTGGCGCCAATGAGGGCGAGTGATAACGGAAACACCGGACTCATGCTAGCTCCCGCTATAAAGGCAAATATTTGGGTAACAACTTGGTTTTCAACCAATGAAAGACCCACAAGAGACAGAACTACAATAAACACAGTCGTTCCTAGAACCTTTAACTTGCCAAATTTGTCGGCTAAATGGGTAACAGGAATGGTGGCGAGTAATCCGCCTGCGATAAACACAGCAAACGTATACCCGATTTGTTCCACACCATAATTTTTTCCCAGCAGATATACCGGATATAGAGAGACTAACGTAGCTACACTAAAGCCATAAGCAAAGGCGCCCTGAAGCGGTAAAATAAGCTTTTTGAAAACTTTAATCTGGGGTCGTTGAAAATCGATCACCTTTTCGGGCAAACCGACTAAAACTACAGCGATACCGCTGAGAACTAAAAGACTACCTAAAGAAAAAGTAATTTGGGGGGAAATTTCATAGAAGACGGAACCGATGATTGGACCCATACCGAATCCGAGACTAAAGGAAAGCGCATCCAAACCATTGACAATTGACCGATTACTGTCATTGCAGAAGTAGTTCAAGGCGGTTTGTCCTGAGATTAGGTATAAACAACAGGAAAAACCCATGACAGCGCGTATGACAAACCATAGGGGTAATTGGTTGGTCAAGGGAAACAGGGGAGCGCTTAAACCCATCAGTGCAAAGCCCAGGATCATTGTTCGACGCAGCCCTATTTGGCGCAAGATTTTGGACACTAAGGGGGTTCCCAAAGCGATGAAGATGAAATATACTGTTGAATTAGCTCCTATCCATACATCGTCAACCTGATGCTGAGCCATTAGCGTTGAGATAAAGGGATTAAATAGTCCTAGAGATATACCAGACAAGAATGCAACACTGTATAAAGCTGGTAATCCGGGGGAGAAGGGAGATTTTGATTGGGGTGAAATCAGTTGATTCATTGTTTTTGTTAACCTTTAATGATCAGTCTAGAAGGTTCAATCGTTGGGTACAATGGATAAACTTTTGGGAAAATCGTTGATTCTTTCGCTATGTAGAGACGTAGCATGCGTAGAGACGTAGCATGCTACGTCTCTACTATGGGGGGTGCAAGGGTTTTATCGCTATGCTATGCTAAGTGCCAGTTATCCCCCCTCCTACTGGAGAGCCTGGAGATACAGCAGTCAGCAGATCCTGCATCAACTCCATATATCCCTCACCAAGTTTCTGGATAGTCGCCGGATAATGAAAATTACGAGAGTATTCGATTTCTAAATAAAAGATTCCATCAATGATAGAAAAGAAAAACTCTAGCAACGTTGTACGTTCCTGTTCAGGAGGGGACAAACGACAATCGCGGTCTTTCTCAGCAAACTCAAACAACTCAGAAGAGGGAACCGTTCGATTTCCCAGATAATTCGCCCGTACTGGTGTTAGATTAGCATCAGGATAAATGTAGTTTGGCAATCGATCCGCTATCCAATCAAGCGTGATGCCATTCATCGGCAGTTCATCCAATTTATCACCAATAGTCTTGATAAGTTTCTCCCATTTCTCCTCGTGCTGTACCATGACACCCATCGGAAAATTGACGGCAAAATTACCGATGCTTTCCCAAAACATCTGGTTATTGCCCAAATCTCGACCGTGACTGCGATGACTGACCACTACCCAAGACTTGCCACTCCAATTGCCCATCAGTTTGTATAAAGGAGCTAGTAAAAGAGGATAAAGATTACACCGATAGTACCGCTTAGCATGGCGTAATAGTCGGTCGCTTTCGGTTCGGGTCAGAGTAAATCGTTGGCGGGAAGCAGACGCCTCAATGTTAACGCCTTGAATCGGGTCAAACGGAATGTGGAACGTATATTGTCGAGACGGAAACTGAGATTTCCAATAATCAACATGGCTGGTCAAGATTCCCCGCTGGTCTATATCTAGAAGCAGACGCACATAATCGGCATAAGATGGGGGCGTGGAAATGTGAAAACTCAGTTCGCTACCGACTAATAACTGGTTATAGACATCCCAGAGTTCTTGGAATAACACATTGGTACTCAACATATCAGCAATGATATGATGGGCAATCATGGTAATGTCGTAGCATGATTCATCAACCTTGACGACAATGGTTGCCAGTAGGGGCAATTTATCAATCCGTAGTTTCTGGCTAATTTGCTGTACGTTAAAACGGATTTGTTCATCGCGCTGTTCTGCGGTAAGATGACTACCATCCTGGAAATCTACCGTCCGTTGGTTTTGCCAACCTGTGACTTGCTGCTGCCATTGTCCATGGCGTTGGACAAACACAGTTCTCATGGCAGGATGACGTTCTATGACCCGGTTGAGGGCTTGGTTAAAACTCTCTAGATTCAAGGGTTGGTGGTATCGAAAACGGGTATATCCCATCCATTGGTAAGGCGGCTTGAAGTATGTCACTATCCAGCGCTGAGCTGGACCTAAGGGCAAACATTCGCCGCCTGCTTCAGTTCTACTGGGTTCGGGTTGCGAATAATTCCCCTCAACTAACGCCTGTAATGCTTTCCGGTCTAGCTTACCATTATGATTTTTGGGTAAACTAGGCAACCAGTTTATCCGTTGAGGAATCATATAATTCGGCAACTGTCGAGAGAGATATTGCTTGATTTGTCGATTATCGACCTGATCTCCAGATAGCCAAGCAATTAACCGTTTCTGTCCGGCTTCATACTCGACAGCCAAAACCGCTGTCTCTCGCACGGCGGGGTGAGTATTGAGAACCGTCTCGATTTCGCCGAGTTCCACACGAAAACCGCGAATTTTGACTTGGTGGTCAATACGTCCGTGGTATTCAAAACTACCATCTGGCAACTCTTTGGCTAGGTCGCCTGTATGATAGAGATAGGCTCCAGGAATTTCGGCAAAGGGATTGACGCGGAAGGCTTGGGCTGTGCGCTGTGGGTCGTTTAGGTAACCCTTTGCTAATTGTACACCTCCAATCCAAAGTTCTCCTAACTGACCCGGAGTCACTGGCTGCATTTGCTGATCCAGTATCCGGATGTAGACATTATCAATCGCTTTGCCGATCGGAATGCGGTCTGTCAGGTTCTGATCAGGGCGCTGATTAATGATATGACAGGTGACATCAATGGAGGCTTCGGTGGGTCCATACAGGTTGGCAAGTCCAGTTCCCATTCCATACTTGTCAATCCAACGTTGGATGAATGGTAAGGGTAATGCTTCACCGCTAAAGATTAACCAGCGCAGGTCAGGAAACGTCCAGGATTCTTCTGCCAACGCACTAATAAATTCTCCAAATAGTGAGGGAACAAAGTGCATAATATTGATGCGACTCTCCTTGATCCACTGGGCAAATTCCCAGGGATTGATTACGATTTCCCGTTCAACTGGACAAATTGTTGCTCCTTCCATTAACGTCCAAAAGAGTTCCCAAACGGATATATCGAAACAGAAGGATGTTTTCTGGGCTACTCGATCTCCCGGTTTTAATGGGAAGGTCTCCTGCATCCACTGTAGGCGGTTCATGTAACCTTGATGGTTGAGCATGACCCCCTTGGGACGACCTGTAGACCCAGATGTGTATAACACTGTCATTAAGTCATCCGGGGTATTGGTAGAGGGTGGAGCTTGGTCTGAGAACGTAGACCAGGTAGTCCTATTGATTTGCCTCAATTCTTTTGGGGGATTGCAGAGTTCTCCCTCATCCAAGAACATTAGGTGCTGCAATGGTAATTGGGTATCCAGGCATTCTTCGAGTTTGCAGATTACCGGGTACTCACTCAGTAATGTCTGAATCTGTCCATGGTCGAGAATATATCGGATGCGTTCCCCTGGGTAGGAGGGGTCGAGCGGAACGTAAGCTCCTCCCGCTTTGAGGATACCTAAGATTCCAATTATCATTGAAGCACCGCGTTGCGTCATAATGCCGACTAATGTGTTGCGGCTGACGCCCTGAGTACGTAAATAGTTGGCAACTTGATTGGAACGGCGATGTAATTCGGCGTAAGTGAGTTGAGTTTCCTGATGCTGGACAGCTATAGCATCTGGTGTTTGCTGAGTTTGTTCAACAATTTTTAGGTAGGGAATGTTGGTTATTGTGTTCATTTGCAGGTCTTCTGGTTAGATTTCAATGTTGGGTGCGATTTACACAACTTAATGCAGTAAGTAGGTGGACATAATTAAAGGCGGATTGGGTGTTACTGGGATTGGCTGAGTGTCAAAGCCATTTCTTGCAAACTTCTACACTTGAGTAAGGCTTGACGATTGATTTTCCCGTATAGCTTGTCTAGGCGGGTAACGATGCGAATGCGTTCTAGGGAATCCACACCTAAGTCCGCTTCTAAGTCTTTATCCATCTCATCGGCGGTGATGGACAAGTGGCAGATTTCTGCTGCTATCTGTCGCAGTGCCGAGTCAATCGTGGTATCTCCGATTAATGCCGACTTTTGTTGGAATTCTGGCGGCGGTTGAATCGGTAGTGAGACGAGTTCTTCAATCTGGTTGATGTATTCCCTGATTAAGTTATCAATCAGGGAGAGTTCAAAAAAGTTGTAATCGTAACTGGCAAATAGATGTAGACAGCCGTCAAAGATCTCCTGTAAAATATCTAATGTTCCCGGAGCGTTAATGCCACCCGCTTGATAGCCGATCACTTTGACAGAACCGTACTGATTGTGAATAGGTGTGTGTCCTGTGTAGGGAAAATAGAGATTGGACTTCAAGACACTCTGGAACATTGATAGGCTATGAGCAGGTATTTTGCCGTCTTCCAAGGCTATATTTTCCCGGAAAATCTTGCCCATCTGGCGAGTTTGAGCCCGGTCAAGTCCAGTGGCTATGGCATTTTGGATGTCCTGATGAATGCGGTTTAATAGGACTTGCCAGTCTTCCTCGGGTTGGGGTAGGGTAAAGCTTAGGGCTAAATTCTGAGCGAAACTACTAATGACATTTGCGGCATCTACCTCAGGATAGACTCTCCCACTGGTGGGAACTTGAATGATCGCATTTGGGGAAGACGACTCAAACTTGGCGACGGCTCGCAGAAAAGCACCCAGCAGTAAAGAGTTGACAGGCAATCGCCACTCACGAGTCTTGGCGATCAGTTGAGCTGTGATATCTCGTCCGAGAAGGTACTTTTGAGTGTAGAATTGGGGGCGTGGGTGGTTAAGGGTTGCCCCGTTGGGGTTCCAGGAATAGGACAATTTACCCTGAGTCGTCGTGTACTGAGCCAGTGCTTGATCGTCTTGTGGATCATGCCAGCCATTCATCGCTCCCACCAATTGAGAGTAATCATTCAACGTGGTGGGAGGGGGGAGATTCGGTGGCTCATTGCAGAGGCGGGCGCGATACAGTTCCATAAATTCGCGCAAAATGATCTGATTGCCCAGACCATCCGAGATTAAATGTTCGTTGCCTAAAAATAGCTGATAGACCGAATCCTCCAGACGGAGTACCGAAAATCGATGCAGGGGCCATTGAGTCAGTTGCCATTCGTAATTTAACCATTGATGTATTTCCTCGGCGACAACCTGTTCTCGCTCGTCCTCGTCTAAATGTCGGATATCAGTCAGGGGAATGTCTGGGGGAGTTGGATCGTCGAGAACCTCTAATTGATAGTCCCCGAACGACGTGACACCTGTCAGTTGGCGAAAGCGCGATCGCAACATGGGATGCCTTTGCAGGAGATTGCTCCAGGCTTGCTCCGCTACGTCTAGATCGAAAGCACCCTGTAAACGTAAGGTGGCAAATAAACTGTTGGACTTGAGTAGCCAGTGGCTGATTGCCAGGGGATACTGGCTATGCAGCATTTCCAGACGCGGGAGTTCCGGCTGCGACTGTGAGGGTAAGGTTTTGGGTTTGACTATGCCAGTTTTCTCCTGGCTTTCCTCCCGGTTGACTGAGTCTTGCCCTGAAGAGGGTAGCCACTCCTCAAACACCTGAATAATTTCCCTGAGGGTTTGCAACTGCATCAACTCCCGCAACGACAATGTTTGGCTAAAGGCTGCCTTTTGATGCTCCGGAATCCATTTGATCAAGCCATTCATGAGCTGCGTCATCAGGATCGAATCTAAGCCTAGCTCTCCCTCAAGGGACATATCCAAACCGAGATGGTTTTGATGGATTCCCGTTATCTTCGCCACTAGAGCTAGGACGCGCTGCTCTAGATTCAGGTCTGGTATCCTGGAATCAGGACTCTCTAGGTGGTAAACTGGATCAGGCGGGTGCTGATTGCCCCTGTCCTCCTCTGGGGTAGCGAACCAGAAGCGTTGCCGTTGGAAGGGATAGGTGGGTAGAGGCACTCGGTAGCGCGGGTAATCCTGGTCAAAACCTGACCAGTCCACCGCTATTCCCTGGACAGACAATGAAGCCAAACTTTGGAGTAACGACTGCCAATCATCCTGCCCTCGGCACAAGGAAGGCAGACCAACCCCAACTCCCTCAGGCAAATCCCGGTGTCCTATCTCCAGCAGTACCGGATGGGGACCAATCTCGACAAACCGCTCATAGCCCAGTGCCTTGAGCGTCTGCATCCCGGCTGCCAATCTCACCGGTTCCCGAACGGGGCGACGCCAATAGTCCGCTTGACTCACCTCAGTGTCCTCCACCCGTTGTCCGGTACCACTGGAAATCAGGTCTACTTGTGGAAGCTTATAATTAATCTCATCCGCCTCGACTATCGGCGCTAGTGGCGGGGATGCCAGGAGTCGCGATCGCACAGCAATCAGTTTTAACCCCTCTTCTAAGCTAAACACCCCAGCGACACAAGCCGCTACGTATTCCCCAACCCCGTCACCCAGAACCGCATCCGGTTGAATCCCCCAAGAACGCCATACTTCGTACAGGGCATATTCCAAAGCAAACAGAGCCGGTTGAGTATAAACCGTTTGCTCCCCAGGGGAATCCTCACCCTCTGAAGGATAGAGGACAGACAACAGAGGCTGCTCTAAATAGGGACGCAGGATGGCATCGCAGCGTTGTAGGGCTTGGCGGAAGGTGGGCTGGGTATCATAGAGCTGACGCCCCATCCCCCGATACTCAGAGCCTTGACCGGTGAACAGGAAAGCCAGCTTCGGGCGACGGCTGTCTTGAACCTGACCCCTAAATACCCCAGGGGGGTTGGTTGAGTAAGCCGCTAACTGTTGACACACCTGCTCCGAGGAGTCAGCCACCAGCGCCAGCCGATGGGCAAAATGTGACCGACCTGTATTCAGGGTGAAGCCAACGTCGGCTAGACTTAAACTGGGATGGCTTCTCAGGTACATTTCCAGGCGATGGGCGAGTTGCAGCAGAGCCGCTTCGCTTTTCGCCGAGAGGGTGAGCAAATGGAAAGGGCGTTCCACCGCCGCCTGCACCGGTGCGCGGGCTGGGGCTTCTTCCAGGAGCAGGTGAGCATTAGTCCCACTCAAGCCAAAGGAACTCACCCCGGCTAAGCGTCGCCCCTCTCCCCTCAGCCAAGGCGTTGGTTCTGTGGGAATTTTCCCAGGTATCTCGTCCAAGGAAAGGTGAGGGTTGATCTGATTAAGGTGCAAATGGGCTGGAATCTGTTGATGTTGCAGCGCCAATACCACCTTGATCAAACTTGCCACTCCTGCGGCTACTTCCAGATGACCAATGTTCGTCTTCAATGAACCCAGGATTAAGGGTTTATCCGGAGAACGCCCCTCACCCAGCACCGCCCCTAAGGCTCGCACCTCGATGGGATCACCCAAGGCTGTCCCCGTACCATGGGTTTCCACATAGCTAATGTCTGCCGGTTCGACCTTGCCATTGGCAAGAGCGTGACGAATGACCGACTGCTGAGCCGCGCCATTGGGTACCGTGAGTCCACTACTGGCACCATCTTGGTTGACCGCTGAACCTCGAATCAGCGCTAAGATATTGTCATGGTCAGCTATGGCATCACAGAGACGCTTGAGAACCACGATCCCACACCCCTCTCCCCGCCCATAGCCGTCAGCTTTGGCATCAAAGGTTTTGCAGCGACCATCCGCCGCCAAGGCTCGAGTCTTGGACAGGTAAAGGCTGACCTCCGGTGATAGGATGAGACTGACCCCACCCGCTAGAGCCAAGTTGCACTCTCCCGCACGCAGGCTTTGGCAAGCCAGATGCACGGTCACCAGGGAGGTTGAACAGGCGGTATCCACGGCTAGACTCGGCCCTTGGAGACCCAAACTATAGGATAAACGACCCGCTCCAAAGCAAAAGGCATTTCCGCTGCCAGTATAGGCATCAATCGGAGTAGAGGTTTTAATTTGAGCTTTGGCATAGTCGTCAATACCCATTCCCACAAAAACTCCCGTGCGGCTACCTACGAGGGTTTGGGGCGATATACCTGACTGCTCTAGGGCTTCCCAACTCACCTCCAATAGCAGTCGTTGTTGGGGGTCTAGGCTCACCGCTTCCCGGGGCGTAATGCCAAAGAATTGGGGGTCGAACTGGTCTACCTGCTCCAGAAAGCCACCGTATCGACTGTACATCTTGCCGGGTGTATCGGGGTCTGGGTCATAGTACGCCTTGATATCCCATCGGTCTGGAGGCACCTCCCTAATCGCATCCACTCCATGGCGTAATAGTTGCCAGAATGCTTCGGGATTGTGGGCATTGCCAGGAAACCGACACCCCATGCCAATAATGGCGATTGGTTCAGTCTGGGCACGCTTTACCGCTTCCAGTTTGGCTCGTGCGTCCTTGAGGGCAAGCAGCGCCCGGTGCAATGGAGATAACGGATCGCGGGTTTCAGAAATACGATTCATTTTACATCCTCACGGCTACAGTAATGCGTCTAGTTCTGCAAGTTCCTGAATCACTAAGGCTTCCACCTCTTCTGGGGAAAGCTGCTCTATCCCAGCCAGAATCTGGGTTGGCTCAGGGGCATCCTGGGGCAATGGGGCGTGAACTGTTGCCCCTGTTTCCCACCCCAGTAGGGTTTGACTCAGATATTCACTCAGGTCTTTAATCGTGGGATACTCAAAGGCTAAAGTCTCAGGCAATGATTCTCCGACACTCTTCTCCAGGCGATGCTTCAACTCCACTGAGGTGAGCGAGTCCATACCCATTTCAAAAAAGCCTTGATCCAGTCGGGGGAAGTGGGATGGAGTTAGACCCAGAACCTGGGCGACTTCACGTTGAATGTGAGCCATGAGTCGCTCCTGGCGTTGGCTTACCGGCACCGCTTCTAGTTGCTGCCGCAGTTGGG
This sequence comes from Coleofasciculus sp. C1-SOL-03, assembly GCF_040220555.1. Taxonomy (NCBI): domain Bacteria; kingdom Bacillati; phylum Cyanobacteriota; class Cyanophyceae; order Coleofasciculales; family Coleofasciculaceae; genus Coleofasciculus; species Coleofasciculus sp. C1-SOL-03. The sequence continues at coordinate 7,398 of NZ_JAVJUO010000098.1, read as the reverse complement.
ATTGGGCAACAGATGGTGGGTTGAGGGGAACCTCCAGCGTTTCTAAAAGAGAACCCCGCCCTTTGGCTTGATAAATCTGTTTGAATCGGCTCCAGTCTACCTTTGCCACCGTGGTTTGGATGACATCGGTTGCCAAAAGATGTGCTAAGGTTTCCAGGGCGGGTTCTGGCGGCAATGCTTCCAATCCCATCCGGCTTAACCCCCGTTGGTACTCAGCATCCGCCATACCACCGCCAGCCCAGGGTCCCCAATTAATACTCAAGGCGGGTAATCCCAAGGCTCTACGATGATGGGCAAAGGCATCCAGAAACTGGTTCGCGGCTGCATAATGGAGTTGACCCTTAGAGCCGAGTAGGGCTGAAATTGAGGAGAAGCAGACGAAAAAGTCTAGGCTGATCTCCTGAGTCAGTTGATGCAGAATCCAGGTGCCGATGGTCTTGGGTTGCAGGACACAGGTAAGGGTTTGGAAGTCCATATCCGATAGGGGCTGATCGTTGAGTAAGCCAGCGGCATGAATAATTCCTCGCAGGGGTGGATGGTGGCGGCGTAACTGGGTAAATAGGGAAGACATCTGAGCCAGATTGCTCACATCCGCTGCCATGACGGTGACAGTAGCCCCTAAGGCTTCCCAGGCTTGAATGGCTTGAATCCGTCTGCCGATATCGCTATCCGGAGAATACTGGTGCCAATGAGAGCGATGGGGAAATCCACGACGCCCGATGAGTAGCAAATGTCGGACCCCCTGCGCCACCATCCACTGAGCGATTTTCAGTCCCAGTTCCCCTAGTCCTCCCGTAATCAGATAGGTGGCATTGGCTTGCCAGGAGACAGGCTGGGGTTTAGGTTCACCCTGGCGCACCAGTCGGGCTACATAGCATTGTCCTTGGCGAAATGCCAGATGATCTTCGCCTTCTGAGTGGCTTATCCCGGCGAATACCATCGCCGCCGCTTCAGTTTCAGTCATTTGTGGGTCTAAATCCAGCAGCCCTCCCCACAGTTCAGGGTGTTCAAGGGCAATCACCCGACCCATTCCCCATACGGGTGCTTGAGCTACGGCGAGAAGTCCGGGCTGGGAACCGACGGGCTGGGCGCCTTGGGTGACTAACCACAGACGGGGTGAGGCTAACCCTGGAGTTTTGACCAGTGCTTGAACTAAATGGAGGACACTGCCATAATTTAAGGCTTGAGACTCCTGGAGGAGAGATAGGGTTGTCTGTTCATCTGTAGGTGGTAAACTCCATAGATGCACCACTGCTGACAAGGTGGGGTGATGGGACAGCTGTATTTCCCGGAGGAGTTGACAGAAGTCTTGGGGGTGATTAGGGTTTAACTGATAGTGTCCTGATTCAAGTCGGACATAGGCTTCGCCAGGAAAGACGATGATGCAGGTTTCGCCAAGCTGCTCTAAGTGTTTTTTCAGTGTCGCGCCAACGCCACTGGGGTCGGCAAAGATGAGCCAGCTTTGTCTGTGGGTTTTTTGACTCCTTGGGGCTGATAAGGGTTTGGGCAACCATTCTACGGCGTAAATGGCATCAGTCAGGGCTTGGGGAGTGATCCGTTGATTCCCATCCTTTACCAACAGTTCCAGGAGTTTGGGCAGTAGTTTGACCTGATGTTCTGATAGTTGACCCGTGGTTTGTAACTGTTGAATCAATTGTTCTGTTTCTCCCTGAATCAGGAGATTCAGTTTGGAATTCTGAACCGGTTTGGCTGAGGGTGTTCCTGTTTGTGACTGAGGCTGAGTTGTTTCCACCCAATACCGTTCTCGTTGCCAAGGGTAGGAGGGTAAGCGAACCACCTGACATCCTGGTGGATAGACTGGCTGCCAGTTTACCGGAAATCCTAGGGTGTAAAGGATACCTAGAGAACGGAGTAGGGTGGCGCGTTCCGCCTGGTTGCGCCGTAGGGAGGACAAGACTTTCCCTTCTTTCCCCAGATGATTCAGGCACTGGGAGATGTATCCGCAAAGGACGGGGTGGGGACTAATTTCCAGGAAGACGGTGTGTCCAGCATTCACCAATTCCTCAATTGCTGTGGCAAAGCGAACTGGTTGCTCAACGTTGCGTCCCCAATACTCAGCATTGAACTCTGCACCCGGGCGATGTTGACCGGTGAGAGTCGAGACGATGGGAATGGTTTCTGGCTGGGGCTGGAGTTGGTGCAATGTCTCGACCAATTCCGCCGCTAGGGGTGCCATTTGGGGGCTGTGGAAGGCATAATTGACGGGTAGCACTTTGCCAAAACCAGCGGGTTGCTCTTGCTCAAGTGCCTGGAGGAATGATTCTAAGGCTGTTGGTTCTCCCGACACCACCGTCGCTGTGGGACCGTTAATGGCGGCGATCGCCAGTTGGTCTTCGTATCCCTGGAGTCGGCGCTGTGTCTCGGCTGCCGATAGGGTGATGGCTGCCATTTTACCCTTGCCTGTGGCTCGTTGCATCAAGCGACCGCGATCGCAGATTAAGGATACGGCATCGTTTAAACTAAGAATGCCGGCGATGTGGGCGGCGGCGACTTCCCCCAAACTGTGACCGACAACGGCATTTGGCTCGATCCCCCAAGACAGCCAGAGTCGAGCCAGCGCCACTTGCAGGGCAAAAATAGCGGGTTGGGCAATCTCTGTTTCATGGAGGCGAGACTCGCAGGCATTGGCTTGGAGTTCTTTTAATAAAGACCAATGGGTATGAGAGCGAATCAGGGCGTCACATTCCTCGATAACCTCCCGAACCATGGGTTCGCTCTTAAGTAACTCCCGCCCCATCGCCCACCACTGAGGACCTTGACCGGAGAAAACGAATGCGAGTTTCGGGGGGCGATGACGAGGCTTGTGACCGGATGCAATCTCAGCCATCATGCCGAGTTGATCATGCTCCGGATGCACCATAAATGCCATACGATACTCCTGGTGAGTGCGCCGCACACTGGCGGTGTAGCAACAATTTTGCCCGAAGGTCGGATCGAGGTCGGGAGTGGCTAAAAGAGTCTGATAGGACTGCGCCAGGGATTTGACCGCTTCTGGGCTATGGGCAGACAGGGGGAGTACATAGGGAAACTGGGGCGTTGGTGTCTCGGTGTTTGAGAGCAACGGCGCTTGTTCAAGGATGAGATGGGCATTGGTTCCGGCAAAGCCAAAGGAACTGATACCTGCCAAGGCTGGACCCATTCCCGGAGTCCACGGTGTCAGACCCTGCTGCACCCGTAGCGGTAGAGTATCGAAGGGAATATAGGGGTTTGGTTGTTGAAAATGCAGGCTGGGTGGTAGCTGTTGATGCTTCAGAGATAGGGCGACTTTGATTAAACCGGCGATACCCGAAGCCGCTTCTAGATGCCCAATATTGCTTTTGACCGAGCCAACCGCGCAGTCGCGTCCAGGGGGACGGTCAGTCGCCAGCACTGTTCCTAGGGCGATCGCTTCGATGGGATCGCCGAGGGGGGTGCCTGTACCATGAAGCTCCACGTAGCTGATTTGGGCGGGTGCGACCCCAGCCTTGTTTAACGCCTCACGAATCAGTGCCTCTTGAGCCGGTCCATAAGGCACTGTCAGCCCCTTGCTGCGACCGTCGTGGTTAACGGCACTGCCTCGAATCAGGGCATAAATCGGGTCGTTATCTGCTAGAGCTTTAGAGAGGGGTTTGAGTACAATGATACCCGCTCCCTCACCCCGAACATACCCATTGGCTCGCCCATCAAAGGTTCTACAGCGACCATCGGCAGATAAGGCGTTCAGATGAGTCAGGGCGATAGTACCAATGGGTGAAAGGATCAGGTTCACACCCCCCGCTAAAGCCAGGGTAGACTCTCCGTTCCACAGACTTTGACAGGCGAGATGAACGGCTACAAGTGAGGAGGAACAGGCGGTGTCAATTGCCATGCTCGGACCGCGAAAATTGAATAAATAGGAAAGACGACCCGCTGCGATATTGAGGGAGTTCCCGGTTAAATCGTAGCCTTGGGGCTGACTCTGATACGCGGGATAAATTCGACTGTAATCGTTCGTCGAAATGCCAATAAATACACCCGTTCGCGAGCCAGCTAGGTGTTCTCGCACCTGTCCAGCATCGTCTAGGGCTTCCCAAGCCACTTCGAGTAAGAGTCGTTGCTGGGGGTCCATCGACAGGGCTTCTCGCGGCGAGATCCCGAAAACGTGAGGGTCAAACTGATCCACCTGCTCCAAAAAGCCCCCATAGCGTGAACTGATTTTACCAGGATGTTCCGGGTTCGGGTCATAGAGTTCGTTAATATCCCATCGGTTAGTCGGTATTTCTGTAATGGCATCGACTCCATCACGTAAGAGCTGCCAAAAAGCTGTTGGATCTTTGGCTCCAGGAAAACGGCAGCCAATACCAATAATCGCAATTGGTTCCATTTCTATTATCTATCCTCATCCACAACACAAGTTCGGTAATAGCTCCCATAATTTGATTGATCTTCAGTTCATCTCCCTTGGATTTAATGGGTGTCCTCGGCTAAGCGCTGGGCAAGTTCGGCAACGGTTGGATAGTTAAAGATTAAGACGGGATTAAAGTTTCGTCCCAACCACTTCTCCAGTTTTCCGAGCATACTCAATGAGCGGGCTGAATCTAGGTCATAGTTATCGAAGGGTTGATGAATATCAATGTCATCGGGTTCAATATCAAGCTGTTCGGCAAGCTGGTTTATTAACCACGCTTGAATCACGTCTACTGTCTGATGTTGCTGATTGTTTAGGGTAAAACTGGATGTATTCATTGGCGTAAAGTCCTTAGTTCAGTGAAGTCTCAATTCCCTACTTTTCCCTGATTTAAACCAGTAATGTCAATTAAAGTTAGACGACTTTGTTCGGGATAGAATGTTTCGCTTGTTTTAGGGTTTTGGCAATTTCCAAGGCACAAGAAATTCCACTCTCATGAAAGCCATAGGAGTCTATTCCTCTTTGCTTGATATGAAAATACGTTCCTGAGAAATAAACCGGACCGGTTTGATTCAGTTGGTAAATTTGCTTTTGGGCTTCCAGGGTATTCATGTCATATTCAGGATGTCTATATTTGATGATTTTGATGATTTGGTCATCATCCAGAGGGATTGGCGGTGTGTCAAGGGAGACAAAATAATCCTTTTGGGCTGTAAAGTTATGTACCTTATTGGCATAATAAGTGACAAAGGTATAAAGGTTACCTTCCTGGTTTACCTGTCCATAATTCCAGGATTTCCATTTACTTTTATCAGGATTCATGATTCTCGGATCACTGTGTAAGGTGACAGCGGTTTCATGATACCTAAAACAACCGAGTATTTTTTTCTCCAAATCGGTTGGTTTTTCCAGGAGTTGTAGCGCTTGGTCAGCGTGGGTGGCTATGATGACTTTATCAAATACCGCTTCACCCTCTGTTGTTTTAACAATGACTTGGTTTGGCTCACGTTTCACTGAAAGCACCTTTTGTCCAGTGCGAACTGGTCGTTTTAAGCTGGACTTGATTTTTTCTACATATCTTTTACTCCCTCCTGTAACCGTCTCCCATTCTACTGATTTGCCACCTAGTCCACCTTGATCATGCGTCATAAAAAAGCTAATAAAGGTAGAGGCGGGAAAATCCATCAAAGAATCGGTGGGAATTGACCAGACGGCTGACCCCATGAGCATCACAAAATTATCTTTAAATTCCTGACTATACTGATTCAGGTCTAAGTAGTCTTTCATCGGAATTCGTGTTTTTCCTGCCCAAAAATCGGCTCTGGCTTCGGTAAAAAAACGATTGGCTTCCTGAAAGCATTGAGTCAGACTCGTTGGATAAGTAGGAGTAACGTCTAATGGCTTGAGTTCCAGGTCATCAGAATTAAACTGCAGTCCAGAATTTAAGTTATAAAAGTTAAATCCTCCTAAGTGTTTTTGGGTTTTGACGCCTAAATCATCGAAGAGTTGAGTTAAGTTAGGGTAGTTAGGTTTATTGAAGACAACAAAGGCGGTATCTATGGAAAAAATGGTATCGCCTTCAACGACATCAATTGTATTAGCATGTCCTCCGACTCTATGACTTTGTTCATAAACCTCAACCTGGTAATCATCTTGAAGATAATAAGCGGCTGAATTACCGGAAATTCCAGACCCGATAATAGCTAATTTTTCCATTGGTTCTCTGTTTGAGTGGGTTGATTATTGCTTCAATTCCCAACGTAAGCGATAAATCATGAGGTTTCAAGAGACTTTTTTTGGAGCAAATTGGATATTTATTCGCTCTTGGAGTACTCCGATGGGAACCACCGGATGAGGATCGCGATCGCAAGGGCGAGGGCGTGAACTAACTCTACTATCCTGCTCCAAGGTTGAAGCATCCCTTCAGGCGTAGTGCTATATATCATGTCCTAACGATTACCCATATTTAGCAATTCGTAGGGTGCGAAAGTGCTTGTGTAACGCACCTTTTTAAAACAACATGACATCCTGTCTGTCTGATAGGAACAAATTTGATATCACGGGTAGATCATTGCATCCCCATTCCCTTTTGAGCCGACAGGATACGCATAAAACGGCTTTTTTGTCAAATTTGCCTCGAAATGAGTGTATCTAATTGGGTAATGAAACCTGATTGTAGTATTTCTATTTTTTTGGCGTTAGGGAGAAGAAAATAACGCCGTATCAAGCTGTTTCAGGAATAGTGGGTTAAAAATGGTTATAATAGTAACACAATACAGTATAACATTAACGTAATACTACATTCTCAAACCCTTGTCAAATCAGGATTTACCTGGGGCATTTTCTGCCCGCCCGAACTCTGCTTATCTTTAGACTATTAAAACCTAAACGTCAAACTTAAAAGTTTTTTTTATATATAGCAGGCATCATTGTAGAGACGTTCCGCCGGAACGTCTCTACCAACATGGGTCAACCCAAAATGGTGGCGTGACCCAGCTAAAATGGTGGAATAGATTTTACCGTTAAACTGGGCACCATCCTTTGCACCCCTACAATTCTGATTTGACGGTTTGATGGGCGCACGGGGTTTGATGGGCGCACGGGGTTTGATGGGCGCACGGGGTTTGATGGGCGCACGGGGTTTGATGGGCGCACGTCGGTGCGCCCCTACGGTTTCGGAATTCATCTTGCTCAGGTGTGCCAAACCACGACTGGATTGATACCAAATCCGGGGAACGCTACCCCCGTTATAATCCAGTCCTTACCTTGCGGACGCAAGGGCAAGTGTAGCAGCGATTTCAATCGCCTCCTCTTGCTTTCTTGCTCCCCTCTCCCGTGCAAAAAAAGCGAAGCATCCTCTGTCATCCCTCCTTGTAGGGGGGAACGAGGGGGGTTGGGAGAAGGGGTTAGGGGATGAGGGGGAAAATGTCAAGGAGTAGATAGACACAGCTTAAAACCTTGCCAGCCTACTACTCAATCGCCTGTTGTAAGATTGCTTTATTCACCGAAGT